>NZ_JAUBVX010000022.1:0-15625 GCF_036706065.1 Microcoleus sp. A2-C3
GATTCCTCGAAAATAATTGGTCTAATAAATTGCTTTCTAAACTGTAGTGCTGCTGCAAATTCGTCACTGTCAACAGAGGCGAATTTGACTGCGATTGAACCTGATAATTTTCTCGTTCCCCTCTTCCTTCTTCCTTCTGCCCTCTTCCTTCTTCCTTCTGCCCTCTTCCTTCTTCCTTCTGAATGTGCAAAGCTGCTTTGAGGAGCGATCGAGTATATTCGTGTTGCGGGCGTTCAAACACATCCAGCACCGGCCCAGTTTCCACGACTTTACCGCCGTACATCACCGCAATGCGATCGCAATACTCAGCCACCATCGCCAAATCGTGAGAAATCAGCAAAATAGCCGTTCCCCGTTCCGCGCAGAGTCTCGTTAATTCCTGCAAAATCTGGGCGGCGACAGTTACATCCAAACTCGTCGTCGGTTCATCCGCCACAATTAATTTCGGATCGAGCAAAAGAGCCAAAGCAATCGCCACTCTTTGGCGCATCCCGCCGCTAAATTCGTGGGGAAATTGTGACCAGCGAGAGGCGGGAATTTTCACAGCTTCCAAAATCTCGATCGCCCGTTTCTTCGCTTGCTTGCGATCCAAATTCGGTATGTGAGCTTGCAAAGTCTCAATGCAGTGTTCTCCCACAGTCATCAAAGGATCGAGACGAGTCATCGGATCTTGAAAAATCAACCCCACAGCTTCGCCCCGAAACCGTCTCAGCCGCGAAGCATTCATCTCAAACACCGACTCACCCGCAAAACCAACCCGCCCCTCAATCAGCGTCGAATCCGGCAACAACCGCATCGCCGCCCTTCCCAAAGTTGACTTACCGCAGCCAGACTCCCCAACCAATCCCAGTTTTTCCCCTGCTTCCAGCGTCAGGGAAACGCCGTCAACCGCCCAACCGGATTGGCCCCGCCGCTGAGGATAAGCTACTCGCAAATTTTCAACGGAAAACAAAGAATAGTCATTAGTCATTAGTCATTAGTCCTTAGTCTGTTGTCTGTCAACAGTTAACTGTTGACTGTTAACTGTTAACTGTTGACAGTTATTATTTGTTATTTGTTATTTGTCAATATACTGACGGTTAGTTGTTAGCTATTAGTATTCTTCAGGACTTATTAGTTATTGGCAAGAGACCGATATGCTGTTTTTAAATACCAATATAAATTGCTACAAACAAAGATTTTATCACTACATCATTAAGCTGTTCTGCACTTAAATTGTATGTCAAAAATCAATAAAACTCTTGTGGGACGTTGCTCTGAGCAGCGTCCAGAATTTCCAGTTTAAATGCGCAACAGCTTAACCGACCAACCGCTTACTAACAACAGTGAACAGTCAACCGTTAACAGTCAACCGTCAACTGTCAACTGTCAACTGACAACTGTCAACTGTCAACTGACTAAATTTCCCTTCGCTTCAACTCAGCTCTCCGCAGTATATAAGTTGCCGCACAATCAGCGTGGGGATGATCTGCTAAAACTTCCGCAAGTTCCAACACATATCCGGCGATATCTGGCCCCAGCTTCTCCGTCAGCACTTGACGCTCGCGAGAGGCGAGCTCTTGCACGCGGGCCTTTGCTTGCCAGTTGGGAGAAAACATCTTGTCAATCTCGGTATGGAATCCTAGACTTTCGAGAATGTCCCACTCGCCGTTGTCGCACCAAATTCCCCCGCACAGCATACAGCGCTCTATGTAAAAGGGCACTCTGCTAAACGGAACTTTCGCCCGCGACAAATAGTGACCGTCTTCGGGACACAGTGCTGCTTTGCTGTCGTAGGGAGATGGCGTGAATTCTATGCCGAGAGTCCCTGTCGCCTCAGGTTTCTCGGATTTGTTGTACCACTGGCTCTGCTCTTTCTGCCAAGCTTCGTATTCTCTGCCTGGAATCCAGATACCGTAACAGTTGGGACACCACTGCACCGACATACTGCCGGCTAAGGTGCCTCCTTCTAAGTTGGGATGTTTACATTTTGGACATTCCACCGCTTTATTTCTCCTTGCCTTCTTTATTCCCTGTTAATTCAGTTATTAATTCTGCATCTGGACGGGCCCGCTCAGCACCAGAATTTTTTTGCAGCACCGCACCGCAGTAGCCAATTAGCGTGTTGATTCGCGAATTAGCTGCACTTTGCCTCGCCTCTGCTGTCGCTGGCTGCTTCGCAGCTTGCAAAAACGTGACATCTGTCCCCAATAACCGCAGTTGCTTGTGAATTTCCGTCAAATAGGACTGCTCTGGGGGTGTGTCTGAGGTGTCTAACTCGCCGCTGGGGGCTCTCATAATTTGGTTCCCGAAAAATTGTTGCACTTTTCTGTATTCGATCGCCAGCGCTGCTCGATCGAGATTATCTTGTGCAGCAGTTCTTTGTAGCTGTTCGAGTGCTTGCTGTAATTCTTGGTAGCACTGGCGGCGGTCTTCGGACAATATCATGTTTTGTAAACAAATTTTTCTTTATAATCAAAGTAGATTCTTGCTTAAGCTTTGCTCATATTAAGGGAAGCCGTGCATTTTTGCAGCAATTCCCGGTTTTCTGAGAAAATTTCATCACTGGCAGCCCTGACTCGATCGCTCTGGCTTCTGCTTTTAGTTTAGCGTTGGCCGTGAATGCCGATCGCCCGCTACGTCCACTGCTACCGCCAAAATATCCTTATTTTACCCGATCGACCGATCGCAGTGGCGGCAGTGGAGTCAATATATTTTCCTACCTGCGACGGGGGGCAGATCCCCATTAGATAGATATAGTTAACAAAAAAATCGACTATTTTTTGGGATTGCAAATTGTGGCATTCAATTAGTTTAGTATAACTAAACACATAATTTTGGCAATTCAAGCAAAAACCAGCTTTTAACCATTTGTATTTCTAAGTTTTAAAGGTGTACCCCATGAACGCGAACACTCTAACTCCCTCTCCTTCGATCGATCCTGCTGTAGTTCCCGATTGGCTGCAAGAATGCCTGAATTCTCGATCGCCCGTAGAAGTAGACCCCAAATCCAGTTGTCCGACTAGCAACAGCTTAATTTGTCGAGCCTTTGAATTTGCCCGAGACTTGCACGAAGGACAGTACCGCAAATCTGGAGAACCTTATATTTGCCATCCCGTAGCTGTAGCTGGAATACTCCGGTATATGGGCGGCAACAGCGTGATGATTGCCGCCGGTTTCCTCCATGACATCGTGGAAGATACAGATATTACTCTCGAAGAAATAGAACAGCGGTTCGGCGCGGAAGTACGACAATTAGTCGAAGGTGTCACCAAGCTTTCTAAGTTTAATTTTTCCAGCAAAACAGAGCGCCTTGCCGAAAATTTCCGCCGAATGTTTCTAGCAATGGCTAAAGATATTCGCGTGATTGTAGTCAAACTAGCAGACAGACTGCACAACATGAGGACTTTGGAGCATTTGTCCGAAGAAAAGCAGCGCACCATTGCCCTAGAAACCCGAGATATTTTTGCTCCCCTGGCGAACCGTTTGGGTATCGGACGTTTTAAGTGGGAATTGGAAGATTTAGCGTTTAAATACCTGGAACCGGAAGCTTACCGCGAAATTCAGGACTTGGTGGCAGTCAAGCGAGCCGATCGAGAAACTCAACTCGCAGAAGTCACAGATAGTTTGCGAGAAAGACTTGACAGTTTAGGCATTAAATGCTATGAAGTCAGCGGCCGTCCCAAACATTTGTACGGGATTTATGGGAAGATGCAGCGCCGCCAAAAAGGGTTCAACCAAGTGTACGATATGGCTGCGGTGCGGATCATAGTAGAAACTAATGATGACTGTTATCGGGCTTTGGCGATCGTCCACGATTCATTCCGTCCAATTCCCGGCCGCTTCAAAGATTATATCGGTTTACCAAAAGCCAACCGCTATCAATCTTTGCACACCGGAGTCATCGGCACCAGCGGCCGCCCCATCGAAGTACAAATTCGCACCGTAGCAATGCACCACATTGCCGAATACGGCATCGCCGCCCACTGGAAATACAAAGAAACCGGCGGTTCCAACACCACAGTCACCGGTGACGACGAAAAATTTACCTGGCTGCGACAACTCCTAGAATGGCAAACCGATCTCAAAGACGATCGCGAATATTTACAAAGCATTAAAGACAACTTATTCGACGAAGATATCTATGTTTTCACTCCTAACGGAGACGTGATTGCACTCAACAGCGGATCAACACCCGTAGATTTTGCTTACCGCATTCACACAGAAATTGGCAATCACTGCACCGGCGCCAGAGTCAACGGGCGAATGGTGACACTAGACAAGGTTTTAAAGAATGGCGACATTGTAGAAATCTTGAACCAAAAAAACGGCCATCCCAGCTCAGACTGGCTGAATTTTGTCAAGACAAACGGAGCAAAAAACCGAATTCGGCAGTGGTTAAAGCGATCGCACCGAGATGAAAACCTCGCTCGCGGGCGGGAATTGCTCGAAAAAGAATTAGGCAAAAACGGCTTAGAATCCTTGCTAAAATCCGAGCCCATGCAATCAGTAGCTCACCGCTGCAACTACCACAGCGTCGAAGACTTAATCGCAGGTTTGGGCTACGGCGAAGTCACCCTAAACCTCGTAGTAAATCGCCTGCGAGATTTAGTAAAAGTGCAGCAAAAAATAGAAGCCGCACCGGGAGGAACCCACGAATTGCCGCAGCTAATACCGGCATCGACTGCACCGAAACCCGTACCGAGTTCATCTCCGAGCAAATCGCCGATCGCAGGTGTAGAAGGATTGCTCTACCATATAGCAGGCTGTTGTTGTCCAATTCCCGGAGAAGCAATTATTGGAGTTGTGACTCGCCTGCGCGGAATTTCGATTCATCGCCAAGGCTGTTCAAATGTTGAGAATGTGCCTGGAGACAAGTTAGTTCCCGTGAGTTGGAATTCCAGCAACCGCAATGAATCTCGCCCCAATACTTATCCGGTTAACATTCAAGTTGAAGCCCTAGATCGAGTCGGAGTTCTCAATGATGTATTATCGCATTTGAAGGACAACAAAGTGAACGTCCGCAGCGCCCAAGTCAAAACATATCCTGGATTGCCGGCATTAATTGACTTGTGCATGGATATCCAGGATAAAGAACAGTTTGAGCGGACTTGTATGCAGATTAAAAATATGAGCGATATTTTAAATTTGCGGAGGCTGAGCGAAGGAACTTAAGAGAAAATTCACCGCATGGCACAACTTAGCCTTAACTCCGTGATTCCTTCAGAAAAGCTGACGAACTATTTATTGATCCGGCTTCCTAAAGATGACAAATCTCAGTTTCTCGCTCGGGGTGGTTACAATCTAGAAAACTGGCAGCAGTTTGAGCGAGATTTGAGAGTCCAGATACTTTCATTGGAAGCGGAGCCAATGGAAAACACAAAATACGGTCAAAAGTACATGATTCGAGGTAGTTTAACAGGGCCAAACGGTAGAACTTTACAAGTCAAAACCGTTTGGATAGTCACTTTATCCGAAACGAGATTTGTTACATTAGTTCCTGATTAACAAGAGGTAATCCGCCATGAAATTTGGACTTTTTTCACAAGTAGCATTGCGCGAAGACATCCCCAATTACAATCTAAAAAAAGGTGCTGTAGCAACTATTGTTGAGCATTACCCGATGCCGGAAGGTCAAGAAGACGGTTATAGTTTAGAGGGTTTCAATGTCGAAGCAATTACAGTTGAAGTTGCCGAGTCCCAGATTGAATCAATAAAAGCTCCTGTTTTGCAGCTTGGCAAATTAAGCTAACGCCGACATCCGCGAGAAGTATTTGTGTGTGTGTGTGTGCGCTGCATACCTTACCATACGTAGCGTGTCAAACCACTTTTTGCATAATTCCTCCCCTTATTTCGCCGGAGTCGCAGGCTTTGACTCGCCCAACTTTTGCTGCAAAAACTGCCGCGCCACTTGGGCGGCATCCTCCTGTTTTCCATCAACTTGATAGTTGAGTTTTCGCATATCTTCCTCGGAGATTTTGCCGCCCAACTCTGCGAGCACTGGACGCAATTCTGGGTATTTCTCCAAAATTTGCGATCGCACAACCGGAACAGCTTCGTAGGGCGGGAAATAGTTCTTATCATCTTTCAGGACTACTAAACCCAAACTTTGAATCAAACCATCCGTCGTATTGCCGGCAATCACATCTACTTCTTTTTGTTTCAGCGCTTGATAAAGCAATCCTAACAGCAACTCCTTCGGTTCTTCGGCAAACTTAATCCCGTAAGTTTTAGCTAATCCGGGAAATCCATCTTCTCTCTCTTTGAACTCTGGCCCGAAAGCAGCCCGCAGTTTAGGTGCAGCTTTTCCAAGTTGCGAGAGAGTTTGTAAATTGAGTTTCTTAGCATCATCTCCCCGCACGATAATCGCAAAACCGTTATTAAATCCCAGCGGTTGCATCCATTCTGCCTTAAACTGTTTGGGATACTCTTGTTTGAGGTAATCGAGGACTTTTTGGGGAACAGAAATCGGTTTCTGTTTGAGCAGGTTGGCGTCAGCAGTATCCGTGTAATCGACGACTTTTTTGGGGTCAGAAATCGGTTTCTGTTTGAGCAGGTTGGCGTAAGCAGTCCCGGTGTATTCGACGTACAGATCGATTTTACCCGTTGCTAGGGATTGATGGCAAAGCGAGCCTCCGAGGTTGAGTTTGCGTTCTACTTTGATATCTGTTTTGGCTTCGATGTGAATAGCTAAAATTTCTGCTAGGATGACTTGTTCTGTAAAGTCTTTGGAGCAAATAACAATTTGTTTTTGAGAACTAGAATTGCAGCTTGTGACTGCAAACAAGCAAAGTAATGATAAGCAGGAAGATAAAAAATGGCTTTTTGATATTTTCATTTTTTTATTGTAACATTTATATATATAGATTCAGGAGAAAATATGCTATTGAGTGTCAGCGATATTATCCGCCAGCAGCGACAATTTTTTGCGACTGGGAAAACTAAAGATGTGGATTTTCGGATCGAACAACTCAAGCATCTCAAAAGTGCGATCGTCTCCAATCAATCACGGATTGTCGATGCTGTCAAGGCTGATTTGAACAGGCCGGAGTATGAGGCTTATTTTGAAATTGCATCGATCGCAGAAGTTAATTATGCGATCAAAAACGTGAAATCGTGGGCAAAGCCCAAAAAAGTGCCGACATCGATCGATCAATTCCCCGCATCAGCCCGCATTTACCCTGAACCTCTGGGCGTAGTTTTAATCATCGGGCCCTGGAATTACCCATTTCAGCTCATGATATCACCTTTGGTCGGGGCGATCGCCGCCGGCAACTGCGCCATCCTCAAACCCTCAGAAATCGCCTCGCACACCTCCGAAGTTGTCGCGGATATGATTTCCAAAACCTTCGATCCCGCCTACATCGCAGCCATCGAAGGAGGAGTCGAAACCAGCAAACAATTATTAGCCGAAAAATTCGACCACATCTTCTTTACCGGAGGCACAAAAATCGGTAAAATAGTCATGGCAGCCGCAGCCAAACACCTGACACCTGTCACATTAGAATTAGGCGGCAAAAGTCCTTGCATTGTAGACTCAGATATTCAAGTTGAATACACGGCTAAACGGATTGCGTGGGGGAAATTCATCAATGCTGGTCAAACTTGTATCGCCCCAGATTACCTATTAGTTGATAAAAAAGTTAAACCCGCTTTAATGCAAGCAATTAAAGCAGCACTTCACGAATTTTATGGCGACGATCCACAGCAAAGTCCCGACTATTCCCGAATTATCAATCAGCATCATTTAGGACGTTTGACAGAGTTTATCAAAGACGGCGAAATTGTCGCGGGCGGCCAAACCAACGCCGAAGATAAATATATTGCGCCGACGGTAATCGACAAGGTTTCCTGGGATTCGCCAGTGATGCAGGATGAGATTTTTGGGCCGATTTTGCCCGTTTTGGAGTATGATGAGCTCGGAGAGGCGATCGCCCAAATCAACGCCCGCCCCAAACCCCTAGCTTTGTATTTGTTTTCAAAAGATAAAGATAAACAAAAGCGAGTTTTGCGGGAAACTTCTTCCGGCGGAGTTTGCATCAACGACACGGTTATGCAAGTCGGAGTCACAACTTTACCTTTTGGCGGAGTTGGCGACAGCGGCACCGGCAGCTATCACGGAAAAGCCAGTTTTGACACTTTTTCACATCAAAAAAGTGTGCTGCAAAAGTCATTTTTACTTGACTTAAAATGGCGCTATGCTCCCTATCTAGGTAAGTTGGATTTGATTAAGAAAATTATCGGTTGAGCGATCGCACTTTTAGGGCGGGCTTAAGCAACATCTAAATAAAAATAAGATGGCCCTGTCATCCCGCCCAGATTATCATAGTATTGTCTAACATTGAACTTAATACACTGACAATATGAACGAGAATTTACCAGAAATTTTAGCAGAACTGCGTCACTACTTTAATGATTTGTACGGCGACAGACTTGTGCAGTTAATTCTCTACGGTTCCCAAGCCAGAGGAGACGCAAAACCAGATTCTGATATTGATATTTTGGTTGTTTTGAACGAGCCTGTTAGTGGGGGCAAAGAAATCGCTCGCACCAGTGAATTTGTTGCCGCTTTGTGCTTAGATCGTACTGTAGTAATTTCTCGGACTTTCGCCTCCGCAGCACGTTTTCAGCAAGAAAAAAGTCCTTTCTTTCTAAATGTTCGCAGAGAAGGAGTACCGATTTGATATCAGAACAAATTTCTCTTTTAACAAAAGCTAAAGGTTTGTAGTGAGGACTTTAGTCCGTAGAATTTAATGCGGACTAAAGTCCTCACTACAAACCTTGTGAAATTAACGAAATCAGATGCTGGGAAATCAGCCACCTGCTTAATGTTCATTGAGTTAAAATAATATCAACTATTCCCCAAAATGCTTATGTTTCCTAAATATCCCGTGCCTCAAACAGAACCGCCCCGATCGCCCAAAGAAACGCTCCCCACGATGTACGATCTACCTAGCGAAAATCCGGAGGAACCTGGTTTGCCCGACGAATTTCACGGCTTGCAACCGCAGTTGCTCAGCTATACCTTCCGCCCTTCCAGATATTCCGCTGCCCAAATATTTAGCGGGGCTGACATGAATCTTTACTACGACTCGCGTCACCCGCTTTGGTACAAGCGCCCGGATTGGTTTGGAGTTGTGGGAGTTTCCCGATTGTACGATGAAGTCGATATGCGGCTGAGTTATGTTGTTTGGCAAGAGGGTGTTAATCCTTTTGTGATTGTAGAATTGCTCTCGCCGGGAACAGAAAAGGAAGATTTGAGAGACGATCGGGAAAATGTACCGCCAGCATCCGCAGGCGTAGTGGATAATGGTCAAATAAGTCAGGAACAGAGTCAGGAAAAACCGCTCAGAAAATGGGAGGTTTACGAGCAAGTTTTGCGGATTCCTTATTATGTTGTTTTCAGCCGCTACACTAATCGATTGAGAGCTTTTAAATTGGATGGAGCTCGCTATGAAGAATTAGAACTTTCAGACTCGCGCCTGTGGATGCCTGAGATTGATTTAGGCTTGGGTTTGTGGCAAGGAGATTATCTGGGAGTCGATCGACTGTGGTTGCGCTGGTACGATAGTGAAGGGAATTGGATTCCTACTCCCGAAGAGCGTGCCCAGCAGGCACAAGAGCGTGCAGAGCAGGAAAGACAGCGTGCAGAGCAGGCACAAGAACAAGCCCAGCAGGCACAAGAGCTTGCAGAGCAGGAAAGACAGCGTGCAGAGACTGCCGAAACTCGCTTAGAATCTTTGATGCAAAGACTGCGGGAATCTGGCATCGATCCCGATCGATTCTTGAACGGTTAATGGTGATTTTTTTTAAGACTTACGCACTACGAACCAAGGGAGTTGCTTAATCAGGGTATGAAAAAGAACTAGACAAAAATCCAGAAGCTTTGTGGACAATGGTTTTTATGATTTGCATATTTAGCCGTTCATACCGTAAATCAGCAACGCCAACTACAGTTATTCAACCCGCAGGCGAGTGGGCGAGAGTTTGTGTAGAGGCGGTTTCAACCGCCCAGTTTCGTCAATCGGTAAGCAAACTCGGAGAAGTAATCACAAAGACATCCCTAGTTCCCACTCCTTCTAATTCCGGTTTAATCGGCGTAGTAAAGTGGAAAAATTCGTGGTCATTTACTAGCAGCAATTCTCCCGGATGCAGAATTTTATTAAAAACAGGCTTCTCTTTTTTCGCCAAGTACAAATGCGTTTCCCCGCCGACAATATTAGTGCGATCGACCGAGAAAATCCCGATAAAATCAGTACCGTCTTGGTGAATGCCTTCCGGTGCGGGGTTGCCGAAATTGTGCGGCGAGCAACTTGTCCTGATTTGATGCACTCCGATTTCGGCTTCTGGGTGAATTTTGCAGGAGTCGAAGAAGGCAAAAATCAGTTGTTTGAAGTTATCGAGGGCAATTAGCCGATCGTCCAATTCGGCATATTCCCGCCGGATATCACCCACCACCCGATTGTATGCTTTGCTTTGGAACAAGTAGCCGTGAGGTAACTTAACTAACTCAGTCCCGTTCACTGCAAACCGCGACAATCTTCTGGAACGATACTTGCCTTTAATGTAAGGATCGATCGGCATATCGTTAAAAAATGGCTGGAAACCTTCGAGCTTAATCGAGTTTACTTTCTTGAAAGTAAACATGAAAGCATAGTCCAATTGAATGGATTCTAATACTGTTTTCATAGATTTTTCTCCCTAAAGCCTTGCTCCCCTCCTTAATTTTGCCTTAAGGAGGTGTATGCTTCTAGTCTAGCTCAGGTTTTTTGCACCTGTGGTAAAAAACACTACAAAATTTGCAAAGATATCGTAAAGAAGGAAGAAGGAAGAAGGAAGAGGGAAGAAGGAAGAGGGAAGAAGGAAGAGGGAAGAAGACATACACAGCAAGCTTTTTAGCCATCGGTATTTGACGTTTAATTAAGTGGATTTACTTAGCAGTTTAACTCCGCACCGCTTTCACTAGCGACTGACAGGCCCGCAGGAAGACGGCAACATCCGCCCCAAGTGCGACGTACTGAACGCCAGCATCAATCCACTGCTTGGCGATTTCGGGGTTTTCGGCAAAAGTACCCGCTGCTTTGCCTGCTTTGCGGATGGTTTGCACCGCTTCCTGCATCATGTCGATGACTCGGGGATCGCAGACTTGGCCCGGAATGCCGATCGACTGTGACAGATCGTAAGGCCCCAAAAAAATCACATCAATATGTGGCACAGTCACAATTTCTGCTAAGTTATCGATGCCACCTTTACCTTCGATGTGAATCACAACCAAGGATTCTTCATTGAGTTTGTCCGTGATATCAACGCCCGCAGCAGTGTAACGTCCAGCCCGCGTAGCGAAAGAAAGACCCCGCGTGCCCAGAGGACTGTATTTAGCGCTTTTGACAGCGATTTCGGCATCAATTTTGCTTTCAATTTGCGGTACTTGAACGCCTGCGCTGCCGATGTCGAGAGCTCGTTGAATTTGTGGCCCATCGTTTTTGCGGACACGGACAATTGGTGCAATGCCGGTGCAGTCGGCCGCGCGACACAAATCTTCAGCAGCAAGGGGGTGCAGGGGGCCGTGTTCCATGTCTATGACGGCAAAATCAAATCCAGCGTGACCGCAGATTTCGATGAATGCGGGATAGGCGCAGTTCATAAATAAACCGAGGACTGTTTCGCCTTGTTTGATTTTTTGTTTGAGTTGGTTTTGACGCATGGTTTATTCAGTTGACAGTTGACAGTTGACAGTTGACAGTTGAGGGCGACCTCTCCCGGTCAGGAAGAGGATTGGAGTAATGAATAGTCTGCTTTTAATTTCTCCCTACAAGGGAGAGGCTTTAACCCAATTCTTTCTGGTAATGCCGGAAATTTGATGTTTTTTTACCGCGAATTAATGCCGATGAACCCAGATTGTTTTTAATTTTACACTCTTCAACCTGCGGAGGCAGGTGAGAGTTTGTATAGACGCGGTTTCAACCGTACGTCCGATCTTTATGTTAAGAGGATAGATAAAAATTTTATAGCTGATTTAGCTTCGATTTTAAAGGGAATCAAGCACACAACCCAGGCAAAAATAAACATTCCTAATATCAGTAAAAATATTGGCCCCACGGAGGGTTCTACGAACCAAGCAAATAAAGCAAACATTCCAATACTGCCAGTTGTCCACAGCCAAAGCATCATAAATGCTAGGACTATTTTATGTAAACTCATCCTAATTTTGATGGAACAACCAAACGGTTGAGAATGGATATATCCTTCGATAATTGGCAAAAATGAATTGCGGCCAGTGATGATGCGACTGATTTTGAAGGTATTGCCAGAGATTGTTCCTTCATAAGGTTTGGCAGGTGGCGCGCCGAAGGGTAGAGTTATTCTAAAAAGTTTGGGAGGAGTCACAACTTCGTCCAACCTGTTCAAAACTTCCAAAAAAGTTAAACTGGTGATAATTGTTAAATCCTCAAAGGGAATCAATGACTTAAAAAATTTGACGATTTTTAGCATAAAGTTGATTCGGCTATTCAATAGTTGTCACTGCTATTAATGCCTCTTATATAAAAAAGTTTGCCCTGACTCTACCGCGAAATACCAGTATAGTGCAAAATAAACATTTAAATGCGATGAGTGTTTTTTGCTGATGTCAAAATTAATTCCACAGTCTCCGATGAAACTGCGACGGTATCTATTTTCGCTCAAAGGTCGATCGCTCTTCACCTTCACCCTCAGTCTAATTGCCTCCCTCTCGGCTATTACCCCAGCCTTGGCCGCACCTGTGCGCAATCCCGACAAAGAGGAAACTTGCGACATTCTCGTAGCAGGCGGCGGGCTTGCAGGTGCTGCTACCGCTTACGAAGGTTTGCTGGCGGGGCGCACCGTTTGTATCACGGAAATTACTGACTGGTTAGGCGGTCAAATTTCCTCCCAGGGAACTTCCGCACTTGATGAAAGAGAAACTCAGCGATCGCTCTTATTTTACCCCCGCGGCTACCTAGAATTGCGGCGGCGAATCAAAGAACATTACGGGAGGCTAAATCCCGGCGGCTGTTGGGTTAGCTATTCCTGTTTCATGCCCTACGACGGCCACAAAATTCTATCTGACATTTTGCAAAATGCGGCTCAAACAGGCAAAGGGAAGCTGAAATGGTTTCCGAATACCGTGATTAAAGAATTAGCAATTACTCCGGCGGTGGCGGGGAATGCAGTTGGCGGACAACAAATTAAAAGTGCGATCGCCATTCAACACAAACCAGCCGCCAACACCCCGCCCATCAACACCGAAACCCTGTCTAAAACCATCGAAGATGCCTATCGCTACGAAAACTCGGCGCGATTTAACAAAACTATTATTCGGTTCACTTCCAAACCACCCAACCAGTCAAAATCAAAACCTAGAGGTGCAGATTGGTTCGTGGTAGATGCGACTGAAACAGGCGAATTAATCGGACTTGCCGATGTTCCCTACCGCCTCGGAATTGACCCGCGTTCACCTCTCGAACCTTCCTCCGCCAGCCCAACCGGCGACCCTTACTGCACCCAAGGTTTTACCTACACCTTTGCGATGCAAGCAACAAAGGAACCGCAGCAGCATCAACAGCCGTCTTTTTATCAACAATACGCTCCTTACTACAGTTACGAACTGGCGAGATTAGCCAGCTTTCCGCTAGTTTTCAGCTATCGCCAAATTAAAACCATGAGACCGGATGAGCCGCGCCCTTCCGATCCCAAGAAATTCCCGATTTATCCTGGGGATATTTCCATGCAAAACTGGACTTGGGGGAATGACTACCGCCCCGGTTCTGCTGAGGATAATTTAATTTATTCTCGCGCGCAATTGGAGGCTAACGGTCAACTGCAACCGGGCGCATGGATGGGTGGTTTGCGAACGGAAACTTTGCGCCGCGGCGAAGAAAATGCTCAAGGATATTTCTACTGGTTGGTAGCAGGAACTACTGACTCACAATTAGGTAATGGAGTGAAAAAACCTTATCCAAACAATCGTTTGTTGAGCGGATTGGATTCGCCGATGGGGACGGTGCACGGACTTTCTAAATATCCTTATATGCGGGAAGGTCGGCGGATTATTGGACGGCCGACTTTGACTCAGCCTCAAGGTTTTACGGTGTGGGAAGTTGATATGTCTCGGACTGATTTTAAGACGGATTTTTACCGCGAGAATTTGTCGAAGGAAGAGTACCGAGATTTGTGGTTGGCTGTGGGTGGTTTGAACGCGCCGGCTTTGGCTGTGGGAAGTCAGACTGTTGAGGAGACTAAATCGCGATCGCGCGCCCGGATTTATCCTGATAGTGTGGGTATCGGTCATTACGCGATCGACTTTCACCCCTGCATGACCAACAGCCCGCCGGAAGCACCGGGAAACACCGAACGCGAAGGCACTCGCAAAGGTCAAGGACAAGCTTATCCGTTCCAAATTCCGCTGCGGGCAATGATTCCTCAGAGGATTGACAATATGTTAGTGGCGGGTAAAAGTATTGCTGTTAGCCACACGGCGGCGGCTGCTTATCGGGTGCATTCTTTTGAATGGTCTGCCGGCGCTGCGGCGGGAGTTACCGCTGCTTTTTCCCTAGAAAATGGGATTGTTCCCTATGAATTGGTGGATGAATTACCCTCCCGCGAGCCGAATTTGGAGGCGTTACAGTTGCGGTTGCAACAAGACAAGAATCCGATCGCCTTTCCAGGTACTTCTATCTTCAATGGTTCGTGGCAAAATTGGAAATAATCGCAGTTGGTAATCTGTAGGGCGGACATCCTCCCCGCCGCACAATAAAATTCACTCTTTGTGGAACAGGGTGGAACAGGCTTTCGGGCCTGTTCCTGACACCCCAGAATTAACTCCTTACCAAGAAGATCCTGTTAACAGTATAAAATAACCAATAAGTGAATATTTGACCAACAGCAATTTGTCATCCATCTTTCGATAGAAGCAATCAGACACTGCTTTAGTCGGATCATATCAATAATCCCCAAAAATATTCCCCCCTTCCCCTTCAAACTCGTCAAAGGTAACGGTCATGTCAACTGCACAGCTCACAGCCAATCCCAATAATGTTTATGCCAAACAGTTACTCAGAACCTTAGTAGCTGTCAAAAAAGGGGACTTTTCAGTGAGGATGCCCATAGACCAGACCGGTCTAGCCGGGAAAATTGCTGACGAACTTAACGATATTATCGAACTCAATCAGAGAATGGCCGCCGAACTCGATCGCATCGGCACAGTTGTCGGGAAAGAAGGCAAAATCGCCCAGCGCGCCACCATCGGCAACGTTGAAGGTTCCTGGGCAGCTAGCGTCAATTCTGTCAATACCCTAATTACAGATTTAGTGCAACCAACCTCAGAAACCGCCAGAGTAATTCGGGCCGTAGCAAAAGGAGATTTATCGCAAACCATCCCCCTAGAAATAGAAGACAGACCACTCAAAGGAGAATTCCTCCAAACAGCCAAAATTGTCAACACAATGGTAGACCAATTGAGTTCCTTCGCCTCAGAAGTAACCAGAGTTGCTAGAGAAGTAGGAACCGAAGGCCAATTAGGCGTACAAGCAGAAGTGGAAGGAGTAGCAGGAACCTGGAAAGATTTAACAGATTCTGTTAACTCAATGGCCGGGAATTTAACAGCCCAAGTCCGCAACATTGCCGAAGT
>NZ_JAUBVX010000022.1:15725-97100 GCF_036706065.1 Microcoleus sp. A2-C3
ACCTGGAAAGATTTAACAGATTCTGTTAACTCAATGGCCGGGAATTTAACAGCCCAAGTCCGCAACATTGCCGAAGTGACAACCGCTGTAGCCAATGGCGATTTATCCAAGAAAATTACCGTAGATGTTAAAGGGGAAATTCTCGAACTGAAAAACACGATTAACGTCATGGTGGATCAGTTGAGTTCCTTCTCATCAGAAGTAACCAGAGTTGCTAGAGAAGTAGGAACCGAAGGGAAATTAGGCGTACAAGCAGAAGTCAGAGGAGTTGCAGGAACCTGGAAAGATTTAACAGATTCTGTTAACTCAATGGCCGGGAATTTAACAGCCCAAGTCCGCAACATTGCCGAAGTAACAACCGCTGTAGCCAATGGCGATTTATCCAAGAAAATTACCGTAGATGTTAAAGGGGAAATTCTCGAACTGAAAAACACGATTAACATCATGGTGGATCAGTTGAATTCCTTCGCCTCAGAAGTAACCAGAGTTGCGAGAGAAGTTGGTTCCGAAGGCAAACTAGGCGGTCAAGCAGAAGTTAAAGGAGTTGCGGGAACTTGGAAAGATTTAACTGATAGCGTTAACTTCATGGCCGGCAGTTTGACATCACAAGTCCGCAACATTGCTGATGTGACAACCGCTGTGGCCAAGGGCGATTTATCTAAGAAAATTACCGTAGATGTTAAAGGGGAAATTCTGGAGTTAAAAAATACCGTCAACACGATGGTTGACCAGTTAAATTCCTTCGTATCAGAAGTAACTAGGGTGGCGCGGGAAGTAGGAACCGAAGGGAAATTAGGCGTACAAGCAGAAGTGCAGGGAGTAGCAGGAACCTGGAAAGATTTAACGGATTCAGTTAACTCGATGGCGAACAATTTAACAGCACAAGTCCGCAACATTGCTGATGTGACGACTGCTGTTGCTAACGGTGACTTGTCTAAGAAAATTACGGTACAGGTTAAAGGCGAAATTTTAGAACTGAAAAACACCATTAACGTGATGGTGGATCAACTTAATTCCTTCGCCTCAGAAGTAACACGGGTGGCGAGGGAAGTGGGTTCGGAAGGTAAACTCGGCGGTCAAGCTGATGTCAGAGGCGTAGCAGGAACCTGGAAGGATTTAACTGATAGTGTTAACTTTATGGCCGGCAGTTTGACGGCGCAAGTGCGGAATATTGCGGCGGTGACTACTGCTGTAGCAAATGGCGATTTATCTAAGAAAATTACTGTTGATGTTAAAGGTGAAATCCTAGAGTTAAAAAACACTGTCAACACGATGGTTGACCAGTTGAATTCCTTCGCCTCAGAAGTAACTAGGGTTGCGAGGGAAGTAGGAACCGAAGGCAAATTAGGCGTGCAAGCTGAGGTGAAAGGAGTTGCAGGAACCTGGAAAGATTTAACAGATTCAGTTAACTCGATGGCCGGGAATTTAACAGCACAAGTCCGCAATATTGCTGAAGTGACAACTGCTGTAGCAAATGGCGATTTATCTAAGAAAATTACTGTAGATGTTAAAGGCGAAATTCTTGAACTGAAAAACACGATTAACATCATGGTTGATCAGTTGAGTTCCTTCTCATCAGAAGTAACCAGAGTTGCTAGGGAAGTAGGAACGGAAGGCAAATTAGGGGTGCAAGCTTACGTGCGCGGGGTAGGAGGAACTTGGAAAGATTTAACTGATTCAGTTAACTTGATGGCGGGGAATTTGACGGCGCAGGTGCGGAATATTGCGGAAGTGACGAAGGCGGTAGCAAATGGAGATTTGTCTAAGAAAATTACCGTTGATGTTAAAGGCGAAATTCTGGAGTTGAAAGATACTATTAATGTGATGGTTGATCAGCTTAATTCCTTCGCTTCTGAGGTGACGCGGGTGGCGCGGGAGGTGGGAACTGAGGGTAAATTGGGCGGTCAAGCTGAGGTGAAAGGAGTTGCGGGGACTTGGAAAGATTTAACCGACAATGTAAACTCGATGGCGGAGAATTTGACGGCGCAAGTGCGGGGTATTGCTAAAGTTGTGACGGCGGTGGCGAATGGCGATTTGAAGCGTAAATTAATTCTGGAAGCTAAGGGAGAAATTGCGACTCTGGCTGATACGATTAACGAGATGATCGATACGCTGGCGACGTTTTCCGATCAAGTTACTACGGTGGCGCGGGAAGTTGGAATTGAAGGGAAATTGGGTGGTCAGGCGAAGGTTCCGGGGGCGGCGGGGACGTGGCGAGATTTGACGGACAATGTGAATGAATTGGCGGCGAATTTGACTACTCAGTTGCGGGCGATCGCCGAAGTGGCAATTGCTGTTACTAGAGGCGATTTAACGAGGTCAATTTCCGTCGCTACTGAAGGAGAAGTTGCCATTGTCAAAGATAATCTCAACCAGATGATTGTCAATCTCCGGGAGACAACGCATAAAAATACTGAGCAAGATTGGCTTAAAACAAACCTGGCTAAGTTCACTCGAATGCTACAAGGTCAGCGGGATTTAGAAACTGTTTCTAAACTGATTCTTTCTGAATTGACTCCGCTGGTTTCGGCTCAGCACGGTGTCTTTTTTATGATGGAATCTATAGATCACGATCCGTTTCTCAAACTGTTAAGTACCTACGCCTACCGGGAACGCAAGCATCTAGGAAATAGATTCAGTTTAGGTGAAGGTTTGGTCGGACAGTGCGCCCTGGAAAAAGAACGAATCCTGTTGACGGAAGTACCGGACAATTACGTTAAAATTAGTTCGGGGCTGGGAGAATCTGCGCCGCTGAATGTCGTGGTTTTACCCGTACTGTTTGAGGGACAAGTGACGGCAGTAATTGAGTTAGCTTCGTTCCGCCGCTTCAGCGAAATACATTTGACATTTCTCGACCAACTTACAGAAAGTATCGCGATTGTTCTAAATACAATTGGGGCGAGTATGCGGACGGAAGACTTATTAAAACAGTCGCAGTCTTTGACAGAAGAGTTGCAAAATCAGCAAAGGGAACTAACGCAAACTAACAAGCGTCTCGAAGAACAGGCGCAGTCGCTCCGCGCATCTGAGGAATTGTTGAAAAATCAGCAGGATGAGTTGCAACAAACGAATGAAGAATTAGAAGAACAAGCTGAATTGTTGGCGCTGCAAAATAAGGAAGTTGAGCGGAAAAATCGAGATATCGAACAGGCGAGGGCGTTGCTGGAAGAAAGAGCCGAACAGTTGGCTCTAACTTCTAAGTATAAGTCGGAGTTTCTGGCAAATATGTCTCACGAGTTGCGAACTCCGCTGAATTCGCTGTTGATTTTGGCTCGATTGCTTTCAGATAATCCTGACGGCAATTTGAGTTCTAAGCAAGTTGAATACACGCGCACTATTTATTCGGCGGGAACTGATTTGTTAGAACTGATTAATGACATTTTGGATCTTGCTAAAATTGAATCGGGCACGATGTCGGTGGATATTGAGCAAGTTTTGTTTGGGGATTTGCGAGAGCATTTGGATCGAACTTTCCGCCAAATGGCTCTGGATAAGAAGTTGAGTTTTAAAATAGAGCTTGAGGCTGGGTTGCCAAAAGGTATCTATACTGATGCTAAACGGCTGCAACAAGTTTTGAAGAATCTTCTCTCTAATGCTTTTAAGTTTACTGAGCGGGGTGAGGTGAAGTTGGGTGTCGAAGTAGTGCGGGAAGGGTGGAGTTTAGAGATTGAAGCTTTAACGAGTTCTGCTACTGTTTTGGCTTTCTCGGTTAGCGATACGGGGATTGGGATTTCTGATGACAAACACAGGGTTATTTTTGAGGCTTTCCAACAAGCTGATGGTAGCACTAGCCGGAAATACGGGGGCACTGGTTTGGGTTTGTCTATTAGTAGAGAAATTGCTAATCTGTTAGGGGGAGAAATTAAGTTGACGAGTCGCGCTGGTGAGGGTAGTAAATTTACGCTTTATCTGCCGCAAACTTACCAAGAATCGGAAATAATAATGAACGATCGCGATTCGGGAACCGACAACCCAACGGCGCAGTTGTCCCCTGGTGTTTCTGGGACAGTTCCTTCGCCGAATTTCCATTTGCCGGTCGCGCCTTATCCGTCGGTAACAATATCTGATGACCGAGAAAATATTGAGAGTGGCGATCGCATCCTTTTGATTATCGAGGATGATGTCAATTTTGCTCGGATTCTGGTGGATATGGCGCAGGAACAGGGTTTTAAAGCTTTGGTTGCGTTGCGGAGTGATATCGGTTTGGCGATGGCGCGAGAGTTCAAGCCAACGGCGATTATGCTGGATCTGAATTTGCCTGTGATGGATGGCTGGACTGTACTCGATCGCCTGAAGCACGACGCGACTACGCGCCACATTCCGGTTCACATTGTATCAGTTGAAGAAGGGCGGCAGCGCAGTTTGCAGTTAGGGGCGATCGCGTATTTACAAAAGCCTGTCAGTCATGAGGCTTTGAGCAAAGCTTTGACTGATATTAAGGGTTTTGTGGAGCGCCCCGTGAAGAATTTGCTAGTTGTGGAAGACAACGAAACGCAACGTCTTAGCATTGTGGATTTAATCGGCAATCACGATGTTTCAACGACGGCTGTGGGTAGCGGTGCAGAGGCGCTAGAAACTTTGAAGGCTGGGCAGTTTGACTGCATTGTGCTAGATTTGGGACTGCCAGATATGACTGGTTTTGAACTGATCGAGCAGATTAAGCAAGAGCCGAGTTTGAAAAGTTTGCCGATTATTATTTATACGGGCAAAGAGTTGACGAGAACTGAAGAAACTCAACTTAAGCGCATGGCGGAAACAATAATTATTAAAGATGTGCGATCGCCAGAGCGCCTGTTGGATGAAACTGCTTTGTTCTTGCACCGAGTTCAAGCAAATTTGCCGGAACCTAAGCGCCAAATGCTAGAACAGTTATATCAAACAGATTCGACACTCGCGGGCAAAAAAGTCTTGATTGTTGACGACGACGTGCGGAATATCTTCGCCCTCACGAGTATGCTGGAGCGCCATTTAATGCAAATTGTGTTTGCTGAAAACGGCCGAGAAGGTATTGCTCAGTTACAAAATACGCCTGACATAAATATTGTGTTGATGGACGTGATGATGCCGGAGATGGACGGTTACGAGACAATGGAAGCAATTCGCAAGATGCCTCAATTCGGTTCGCTGCCAATGATTGCTCTTACTGCGAAAGCTATGAAGGGCGATCGGGAAAAATGTATCGAAGCTGGGGCGTCTGACTACATCACGAAGCCTGTTGATACGGAACAATTGCTCTCGCTGCTGCGCGTTTGGCTTTATCGGTAATGGAACAGTTGACAGTTGACAGTTGACAGTTGACAGTTGGCAGTTGGCAGTTGGCAGTTGGCCGTAGTCAGTAGTCAGTAGTCAGTAGTCAGTAGTCAGTAGTTATTTGTTAGGTGCTACCAATGCCCAATGCCCAATGCCCAATGCCCAATTCACAATTCACAATTCCCAATGCCCAATGCCCAATGCCCAATGCCCAATGCCCAATTCCCAATTACTAATTACTAATGCCCGAAACTCATGAACTGGAAACAATCGAAATTCAACTCCTACTAGAGGGAATATTTCGCTATTACGGATTTGATTTTCGTAATTATGCTCTTGCCTCTATCAAGCGCCGCATTTGGAACACTATTCGAGCGGAACGGCTCACCACGGTCTCTGGACTTCAGGACAAAATACTCCACAATCCTGCCTGTTTAGAGCGTTTTTTGGTGGATGTTTCTGTGAATGTAACTACAATGTTTCGCGATCCAGGATTTTACATTAGTTTCCGAAAAAAAGTGGTGCCGATGCTGCGTACTTATCCTTTTATTCGGATTTGGCACGCTGGATGTTCAACGGGAGAAGAAGTCTATTCTATGGCAATTTTGCTGCAAGAAGAAGGACTGTATAACCGCTGTCGGATTTACGCTACTGACATGAACGAATTAGTGTTAAAAACAGCCAAAGCTGGTATATTTCCTTTGAAACAAATGCAAGAATATACGCATCTCTACCATCAAGCAGGGGGCAAAAAAGCGTTTTCCGAGTATTATACTGCTGCCTATGAAAATGCTATTTTTGGGTCTTCACTTAAAGATAACATGGTCTTTGCTCACCACAACTTAGCAACAGATACTTCTTTTAATGAATTTAATGTAATTCTGTGCCGTAATGTGATGATTTATTTCAATTCACAACTCCAAGAACGGGTACATAAACTTTTTTATGAGAGCTTGGGAATGTTTGGAATTTTAGGATTAGGACATCAGGAGTCTCTAACTTTTACACCTTATGAAAAAAACTATGAAGCAGTTGAACGAAGTGACAAACTCTACCGCAAAATTAAATAAAAATATTTTTGAGATAGTGGTTGTTGGCACGTCTTTGGGAGGGCTAGATGCTCTGACTGTCCTGCTGGCAGATTTGCCACAAAGTTTTCCTTTGCCTGTGGTTATTGTCCAACACCGCCATAAGACTTCTCCTAACAGCCTTACGGATTTTTTACAACAGCAAAGCTCTCTCCAAATCACGGAGGCTCAAGACAAAGAGCCGATCGCCCCTGGCCGGATTTACTTGGCTCCCGCTGACTATCACTTGCTCGTAGAATTGCCCTGGATGGAGAAATTTAGCATTGATGAAAACGACGGTACAGCATGGGAGAGCGCGGCGGCGGAGCCAATCGACAATTCAAAATCCCCAATCCTCAGTCGCGTTTCTCCTACATTTGCACTATCAACTGATGCTCCTGTCTGCCACGCGCGGCCCTCTATCGACGTGCTGTTTGAGTCTGCTGCTGATGCCTTTGGGGAGAAAGTTATCGGCATAATTTTAACGGGAGCTAGTTCTGATGGGAGTGAAGGGCTGGCAAAAATTAAAGCTGAGGGAGGATTGACATTTGTGGAGGAACCTGCTTCGGCTCTATGCCGGACAATGCCGGCGTCCGCGATCGCAAATGTTGAAGTAGACTGGATTTTACCCCTCTCTAAAATCGCTCCGTGTTTAGTCAACTTGCTAACAATTAAAAATTAAAAAATTTATGGATGTGGAACGCGAAAATCAAGTAAATGTCCTTCTAGTTGACGATCGGCCAGAAAATTTGGTGGCTCTAGAAGCTATCCTCAACAGCCATTCTTATAATCTAGTACAAGCTAATTCGGGCGCGGAGGCTCTGAGATGTCTGCTGAATGACGATTTTGCGGTGATTTTGCTTGATGTGCAGATGCCGGGAATGGATGGATTTGAGACGGCAACATTGATTCGCTCCAGAGATCGATCGCGATCGACTCCGATTATTTTTGTCACAGCATTCAGCAGTAATGACACCCACGTGTTTAAAGGTTATTCTCTGGGTGCGGTGGATTACCTCTTCAAACCTTTGGAACCGGAAATATTGACATCGAAGGTGCAGGTATTTGTGGAATTGTTCCAAAAAACAGCCGAGGTGAAGCGACAAGCAACACAGTTAGCTACTGTTAATAATGAACTCAGTAAAAGTGAAGAGCGATTTCGTACTTTGTGTGCTTGTTCGCCCCTGGGAATTTACTTAGCTGACGTTGAAGGTCGCTGTACTTACATGAATCCCCGCTGTCAAGAGATTTCCGGGTTAATTTTGGATGAAAATTTGGTGTCAGTTTGGCAGCGGTCGGTTCATCCTGAAAACCGCGATCGCGTAGTAGCAGATTGGTTAGGTTGGATTAAAGAAGGTCACGAATATTCGAGTGAGTTTCGATTAGTTGATAACGAAGATGTGCGTTGGATTCATGTGCAGTCGTCGCCAATGTTTTCGGATTTGGGAAAACTGATCGGTCACGTTGGTACGGTTAGAGATATCACAGACCGCAAGCAAGCAGAGGAAGAACGCGGCAGACTGATCCGCGAACAAGTGGCGCGGCAAGAAGCTGAGAGAGCTAACCAGATGAAGGATGAATTTCTGGCTATTCTATCCCACGAACTCCGTACTCCTTTAAATGCCATTCTCGGCTGGTCAAGGCTGCTGCGGGCCAAAAAGTTTGACCAAGAAACTATTGATAAAGCCCTAGAAACAATTGAGCGAAATGCTAAATCTCAAGCGCAACTCGTTGAAGATATTTTAGATGTTTCGCGAATTCTGCGCGGAAAATTAAATTTCAATTTGTATCCGATTCAGTTGAAAAATGTGATTGAAATGGCAATTGATTCTCTGAAACCGCTGGCAGAGACAAAATCAATTGTGATAGAATTTCAATCTGACTCAAATGTTGGTAAAGTTATAGGCGATAGCGATCGCTTGCAGCAAGTAATCTGGAATTTGCTTTCAAATGCGATTAAGTTTACTCCTGAAGAGGGTAAAATAGAGGTGCGGTTGAAGTTAGTTGGCGACGAGGCCCAAATTCAGATAATTGATAGCGGAATTGGTATTGCTCCTGATTTTCTGCCTTATGTTTTCGATCGCTTCCGCCAAGCTGATAGCAGCACAACTAGGTCTTACGGGGGTTTGGGGCTGGGATTGGCGATCGTCCGTCACTTGGTGGAACAGCACGGTGGTAAGGTTGGCGCACAGAATAATACGGGCGAGGGTGCGAAATTTACGGTTTCTCTGCCAGTTGCTGAGGACAACGGGCAAGGTGATCTTGATGATTGCTCTGAACTCAATGACGCGACAGAGGCTCTCCCAACTCTTGCTAATTTGCAATTGCTGGTGGTGGATGATGACGATGACACGCGGGAGTTTTTGATTGCTGTACTCGAAGACGAAGGAGCTGTGGTGCGATCGGCAGCATCGGTGGCCGGGGCTCTAGCTGCACTGGAGAGTTCTTGGCCAGATGTGCTGCTGAGCGACATTGGAATGCCGGGAGCAGACGGCTATGAGTTGATCGCGCGGGTGAGAGAAATGGAAGTGCTGCGGGATCGAAAGATGCCTGCGATCGCCCTGACAGCTTACGTGAGAGAGTCCGATCGCCGACAAGCGCTGGAAGCTGGTTTCCAGATGCACTTATCTAAACCTGTTGAGGTAACTAAATTAATTGCAGGAATTGCCAACGTCGCAGGAATCCTCAGCAATCCGGTGGGCCTCAAAGCTGTTGAATCATTCAACTTAAAAGGCCAGAGATCGGAGGCTCAAAGGGACTCGGCGGTTGAAACCGCCTGAGAGTAAAACTATCGTCTGCGGAGACAGACGATCGACAGCGACGGGGTATCTAAGCCGGATTTGGTAAGTTGTACTGCATTTAAATTGTATTGAGCGATCGCGCGGCACATCAAAAATCCTCTCCCCCTCTCCCCCTCTCCCCCTCTCCCTCTCCCCCTCTCCCCCTTTCTCCCGATCCCTCTCCGCATATCCGCCTTTCCCGTGCCGATTATCAAGAAAAATATTAAACTAGCTGAAAGGACGAGCGATCGACAGTTCGGAACAAGACACCGGTGTTTCCCCAAAAAACCGGACATTTGCCGTTTTTTGCTTTAACCTGCCTTCAAACTACAAAATTACCTGACATTCAATGAATATTTTTAGCAGTCTGCTTTCCGCACCAACTAAACAACCCCAAGTCACAAAACAGCGTCGAGGCATTGAAATTAAGTCGGAACGCGAAATCGAAATAATGCGGCAGGCGGCGAAAATTGTCGCAACCGTACTGAAAGAAATTTCGCAACTTGTAAAACCGGGAATGACTACTGCTGATTTGGATATTTATGCCGAAAAACGCATCCGAGAAATGGGTGCAACTCCTAGTTTTAAAGGCTATCACGGTTTCACTGGATCGATTTGCTCTAGCATTAATAACGAAGTTGTTCACGGCATCCCCAGCCGCAAAAAAGTAATTCGTGCCGGAGATGTTCTCAAAGTAGATACGGGAGCATATTACCAAGGTTTTCATGGCGATTCTTGCATCACGATCGCAGTTGTTGAGGTGACACCGGAATCTGCAAAATTAATTAGAGTTGCCGAAGAAGCTCTTTATAAAGGTATTGAACAAGTGAAGGCGGGAGCGTATTTGCTGGATCTGGCTGGTGCGATCGAGGATCATGTCAAAAGCAACGGTTTTAGCATCGTTGAAGAGTTTACAGGCCACGGTGTCGGGCGCAATTTGCACGAGGAACCGTCGGTTTTTAATTTCCGTACTCGCGAAATGCCGAATGTGAAATTGCGATCGGGTATGACATTGGCGATCGAGCCGATTCTGAATGCGGGTTCTAAGTTCACTCGGACGCTTGCTGACAAGTGGACTGCTGTAACGGTTGATAATGCTATGTCTGCTCAGTTTGAGCATACTGTGTTGGTGACGGACACCGGTTATGAAATTTTGACCGATCGTTCAAAAGTTTAAGTCGCAATGGTTCAAGAATAATTGTGCGATTGCCGCGCTCGCGCGAACAACGCTGCGCGGTTTTGATTTTTGAATTAATCAGTTTTTAATCATTGGATCAAAACAAAACTTAAACCTCTTGAGTTTAACCACAATACGGTTTAGTTAATGATGTTTATTCCCCGGAGATGCCCCTAAATCCCCCTTAAAAAGGGGGACTTTGAGAAATTTCTTGTCCCACCCTTTTTAAGGGGGGCTAGGGGGGATCAGGTTTAACTGAACCGTATAGGAGTTTAACTACAATTTTTTAAGTTGATTCTATAGATGGAGGAAAAAAATAATTGAATTAGGCTAAATTCAAAGATAATATTGATAAAACGTAAGGGTAACGGATATGTTAGCACGATTATTATTGGTAGATGATGAACCGGGCTTGCGGGAAGCGGTACAAGCTTATTTGGAAGATAGCGATTTTTCGGTTGAGGTTGCCAGTAATGCTCGGGATGGCTGGGAACTATTGCAGCAGATCAATCCTGATTTGGTGATTTCAGACATTATGATGCCGCAGGTGGACGGCTATCAGTTTCTGAAGCAAGTGCGGGAAGATCCTCGCTATAAGTCTTTGCCGGTGGTGTTTTTGACGGCTAAGGGGATGACGGGCGATCGCATTCAAGGCTATCAAGCAGGCTGCGATGCTTATCTTTCTAAGCCCTTCGATCCCGACGAGTTGGTAGCAATTGTCACGAATTTGCTGGCCCGTCGCGCGGCGGCTAAGGAGACGAGTGGCAATGGTGAAAGTCCTGATATTGCTGCTTTGGCTAGCCAAATGGCGAGAATTGAGTCTTTGCTGAGTGGCCGGAGTTCGATCGTCCAAAGTGCTTCGTCGATTAAAATTGATTTGACTCCGCGAGAGCAAAGTGTTTTGGATTTGGTTGCTCAAGGTTTGATGAATAAGGAAATTGCCCGCCGCTTGGAAACTAGCGTGCGTAATGTGGAAAAGTATGTCAGCCGTTTGTTTAGCAAGACTGGTACTAACAGCCGTACTGAGTTGGTGCGCTACGCTCTAGAACACGGTTTGACTAAGTAGGAACCGATACTTTTTTGCTGGTGGCTATGTCTCGCCGCTCTGCGTTACCAGGCTCTTCCTGGTAACGAGAATTGTAGCAGTTGATAGTTAGCAGTTGACAGTTGACAGTTGACAGTTGACAGTTGATAGTTGACAGTTTCAAAGTACGGAAATCAAACCATTTATGCTCAACAGGTATCGGCTCTATTCATGAGGTTATTTATGTCCCTGCCCGATGTGGCGCTTGCTATATGCAAAAAATGATAACTATCAAGTTATAAGTATTGACAAAAATTCGGTGGATGTGTTAACAGGAAATCAGTTTGCTGGTAACAGGGGGTGCGATCGCACTTTTCGCCGTTTTCAGCCTGAAATAGATACTCGCTCTCATTTCCGAAATTACTTAAAAGAAAACCTGATTGTTTAAGAGTTTTCACGTAATCAATAGAAACGGAAAGAGTTAGCCGGATACCCTCCGTCAGGCAAACTTGCCCTAAAGTGTCACAGATAGGGGTATATTTTGTCGAAAAATAAGCGACTATTAATTAATAGCAGCGCAGCAAAGTAGCGGCGGATGTTTGAATTTATAGCAGCACCAAAATTTAGTTGATACTAGGAGGAGATTATGGGGAAAATCACGGCGCGACAAACGATAAGTGCAATGGTAGCATTGCCGATCGTACTAATGACCAATACCACTCAAGCTGTAGCTACTGATACCAGTCAGAAAATAGAACCAAATAAGCAAGTTTCTAATTTTGGTGATGAGCTTGATTTAGAGATGGTGGCACCAACCACAACAATCCTCATTGAAGAAAGCGAAGATTGGGATCTACCTGATTTTTCAGCTACTAATTTAGATATGGAGATTGATAAAATTCTGATCGAAAATGTGCAAGTTGTCATTGAGGAGCCACCGCCCGTAGTTTATCTCAGTGCGGCGAGGGGCCAGCAAAGCAGGGAATGCAAGATTTCCGCCGTCTGCGAATAACTGCATCGGATTTGTGGGATTTTTGGCGATTCCCTACGGGATAGCTAAGCTTCACGACTTTTTTGCTCGGTACAATGTGAGCCACCGAGGGTAAAAAAAATTAGTAAAATCCGGTGGATTTTCCTGAGATTATGATAATAACAGAGTATGTATTTTTTCGGGTATGCTTTAAGGGCGATCGGTTCAAATAATCGGACAGTTTCAGAGCTGAGGTACGGGCAGCTAGAAACCGGGTTTCTACGAGTTTTGGGTATAGTAACGAGAAATAGCCTTTCTCAAAAAGATGAGGTACTATCAGGCATAGGGCATAGGGCATAGGGGATATGGCATGAGGCTCTCCTCACTTTTTTGAGAACCGCTATATAGGAAGAAACCGGGTTTCTCAGGTCGCTAAATTTAGGGTGCGCTTCGGAAGAAAATGATTGAGTGTGCGATCGTACATTCACCCCAAATCGCATCCTAAAATAATTATCTATTACATCGGTTTCTTGCATCCGTTTCCGAACTTTTTTTGATAGCATCTATTCCATCAGGATTTTAAAATATTATGACTAATTCGCACTGCCACCAAGACACCGCAGCAGAGCAAAATAAAAGTTCGCTGCAAACTCTCTCCCGGACTCTCTCCATGTCTCAGGGGCAATTTTCGCTGATTTTGGTCAGGTGCAATTACAGTGCGATGCGAGAGGAAACTGTACGGCAATTGCGGCAGCAGTCTGGTGTCGAGATTCGAGAACTTGTCCTCCCGACATCTGTTAAAACTCTGTACACGACGATAGAAACCGAACTTGACGGTAGCCACCCCCAAGCTTTAATGGTGTTTGGATTGGAGTCCGTAAGTGCGATCGATCGCGTGCTGACATCTACCAACTACGTCAGGGAAGAATTTCGCAATAATTTTCCCTTCCCGGTGGTGCTGTGGGTGACAGACAAAATCTTAAAAAAACTGATTCGGTTAGTCACGGATATCGAGACTTGGACGACAAGCGTGGAATTTGTACTCGGCCCCGACGAGTTGGTAAATTTCTTGGGCAAAAGTTGCGATCGCATTTTTGGCAAGATTTTAGAAAGCGGCAATTGGCGTTTAAGCAACTCTACCATTCTCGGAGCCAATTCTTTAACTGAATTAGAGTCGGCTAGGCAAGACTTGCAAACTTGCAACATCAGGCTAGAACCAGCTATTGAAGCCTGTTTGCAATTTATTCGCGGTCGAGACGAATATGCTAGCCACCGCATCCAGGCGGCCCTTGAATTGTATCAAAAAAGTCTCAATTTTTGGAAGTATCAAGTAGCATTTATCGGATCAAAAACAGAATTTAGCGATTTGTTATTTACTGTTCACCCTGCACCAGTATTAGAGGGAATTCTACTCTTTCACATCGGTCTTTGCTACCGTTTTCAAGCAGAAAAGCACCGCAGTGGCAACCGTCCTTACTGGACGGAAGCTAAAAATTATTTTCAGCAATGTATTGATGTTCTCGAACGCGCCGGACAGCCAGATCTCGTCGGTATATTCATCAATCAACTCGGCGAAGTATTGCAGCATTTAGAAGATTGGGATGCACTCTGGAATTTAGCTATCAAAGCTCGGAGGTTACATGAAAATATGGAAAACTCAACAGTTAATTTGGCTCAAGATTACGGCTTTTTGGCTAGAGTAGCCTTAGAGCAAAAGAATTGGCAAGGGGCGAAAGAATGGGCTTTAGTCGCCCTACACTCTCTCAACTCAAAATTTGAAGCGACGGGACACGGAACGGCTCTAAAATCGCAGCATCAAGGCTTGTATTTGTTAATTTTAGCAGAGGCACAGAGCGAGTTGGGCGAGGTTGAGGAGGCGATCGCACATTTAGAGCTAGCTCGCTCAGAAACCGAACCTTGCTACAACCCACAACTGTATTTGCGCGTTTTAGAAATGCTGCGAGGATTCTATTTTCAGCGGGGAGAATATCTCAAAGCATTTCAGCTTAAGCAAGATTATCGAGCGGTAGAACATACGTATCGCTTCCGAGCTTTTATTGGAGCCGGAAAATTACAGCCGCACAGAGAAGCGATTAATCCCGCCGCCGAAACAGTTGCCGCTGCTGCTACTATTGCTGACGAAATTACAGCTTCCGGTAGAGAAGCAGACCTCAACCGCTTGATATATAGGATGAACAATACCCCAGACAAACTGACAGTAATTTACGGTCAGTCTGGAGTTGGTAAAAGTTCAATTGTCACCGGGGGATTAGTGCCGGCACTCAAGCAAAAAAAGATCGAAATGCGGACTGTTTTGCCTGTAGTGCTGCAAGTTTACAACAACTGGCCGCGGGAATTGACCAGACAGTTATCTGCGGGGAAAGCTGAAATATTCGATCGCGAAAATTTCGATGTAGTACCGGGAGCAGCTTCGGGAGATTTGACCGTAGCAGGCGCAGTCAACGGCAATCTGCGGCAGGAATTTAACGGCGATTCGGCCTTAATCAATCAGGATCGGATTGAGCAGTCACAGCCTGTAGAATTAATTGTCGAAAAACAGGCGATCGAATATGAGAAAATCATCAAAGAGCTGCAAACAAATTCAGAACATCTAGTGACTGTTCTGATATTTGACCAATTTGAAGAATTCTTTTTCGTGTGGAAAGAGCCAGCAGAAAGAAAGATATTTTTTGAGTTTTTGCGGGAATGCTTGAAAATCAAGTATTTAAAAGTTATCCTGTCTTTACGGGAAGATTACCTGCACTATTTGCTGGAATTTTCCCGACCAAAAAAACCAACACAAGCCATCAAAAATGATATTTTGGCGGACATTCTCAGCAAAGATATTCTGTTTTATTTGGGTAATTTTTCCCAGGGCGATGCGCGAGCGGTAATTCGCACTTTAACTGAACGATCGCAGTTTTACTTAGAACCGGAGCTGATCGAAGAATTAGTCAAAGATTTAGCTGGAGAATTGGGAGAAGTACGCCCGATCGAACTGCAACTTGTGGGCGCTCAACTCCAACAAGAGGACATTAGAACTTTAACTCAATATCAGGATCTGGGAAACAATCCGCAACAAAAATTAGTCGAAAGATTTCTCGAAGAAGTCATCAAAGATTGCGGACCAGAAAATGAAGGGGCTGCACGTCGAATTTTGTATTTTCTCACAGATGAAGATGAGATTCGACCCCTGAAAACCCGCGCCGAATTAGCCTCTGATTTGGCTATATTTGCAGCTACTGACAAATTAGATTTAGTCTTAGAACTGTTAGTCAAATCCGGTTTAGTTTTTCGGTGGACAGAACTACCGGCAGAGCTTTATCAGCTCGTTCACGACTATCTAGTTAGCTTCATCCGCCAGCAACAAGAATTAGATAAAAAGGCAGAATTCGAGGAACTCCGCAAGCAAAACCAAATTAACCGAGATGAAATTGAACAAATTCGTAAAGATAGAGAGCGAGATGCTTTGCTGTCGGAAGCTAGAGACAACCAGCGCTTAGCTAGAGACAAACAACACCAAGCGGAAGCTCAACTTTATCAAAGTCGGAGATGGCAATTGCGGGCGGCGATTCTAGGATTGCTGGTACTCGGAGGTGTTTCGTGGATGGGATTCGAGCAAGCAAAATTAGCAGAAAGCGCGCGCCAAGAAGCAGAAACAAGTAGGACTGATGCCCTAAATTCGGCGTCGGAAGCTTTGCTGCTTTCTAATGAAAAAAATCAATTAGGAGTGTTGGAAAATAGTATCAAAATCGGCCGCGATTCTCTGAAAAGTACCGCGCTACCTATGGATACTAAAAATACAATTGCTGAGAGGCTCAGACAAGCTATTTCTGGAGTGCAAGAAAGCAACCGTTTCCAGCAACACAGCAAGTTTGTTTTGGATGTGAGTGTGAGTCCAGATGGTAATTCAGTTGCTTCAGCAAGTGCTGATAAAACTGTTAAATTGGTGAGCAAATCAGGTAAGTTATTAAAGACTTTCAAGCATGATGATATCGTGACGAGTGTTAGTTTTAGCCCGGATGGGAAAACGATCGCAACTGGTGGCGCCGATCGCAAAATTAAAATTTGGCAAGTGGATAACGACAAAAGTGCGATCGCCACTTTATCGGGCCACCGCGATATCGTCACCAGCGTCAGCTTCAGCCCCGACGGCAAAACCCTAGCCTCCGGGAGTCACGACAACACCATCAAAATATGGAACCTGGAAACAAAAACATTGGTGCAAACCTTAACCGGACACAAAGACTGGGTGCTCGGTGTCAGTTTCAGCCCCGACGGCAAAACAATTGCTTCAGCAAGTGTTGACAAAACTATCAAACTTTGGAATCGCAAAGGTAAAACCCAAAAATTTCAAATTAATCCCAAAACATTAACCAAACATTCTGACATTGTTTACAGCGTTAAGTTCAGTCCCGACAGCCAACAACTCGTCTCAGCCAGTGGCGACACCACAGCCAAAATTTGGAACCGAAAGGGTGAGGAAATCAAAACTCTCAAAGGACACAACGATGCAGTTGTTAGCGCGAGTTTCAGTCGCGACGGCGAAAAAATTGTCACCGGCAGCGCCGACGATACGGTGAAAGTTTGGAGTCGCAGCGGCACTTTGCTCAACACTTTTCGAGGACATCAAGACGACGTGAGGGCCGTAAGTTTCAGCAAAGACGGCACGATTGCTTCCGCAAGTAAGGACAAAATGGTAAAAATTTGGCAACCAAACAGCACTCCGTTGAATAAGATTTTATCTGGACACGGAGACTGGGTTTATAAAGTAAGTTTTAGTGGGGACGGCAAAACAATTGCTTCGGCTAGCGGCGACAAGACGGTGAAACTTTGGCGCCCTGATGGCAGTTTAATTAAAACCTTAACAGGTCACAAGGATTCTGTTACCTGGACGAGCTTTTCGCCGGACAATAAAACTGTTGCTTCTGCCAGCGATGACAAAACGGTGAAAGTCTGGAGTTTAAATGGGAAACTGTTAGATACTCTGCGTCATAGTGGCATTGTGAGAAGCGTGAGTTTTAGTCCAGATGGCAAGATAATTGCCGCCGCCAGTGCCGATCGCAAATTGTACCTCTGGCGCTGGAACGGTGCTAAAGCAACTTTGTTGGCAAAACTCGATCACAGCAATCCAGTAATTAGCGTTAGTTTCAGCCCCGACGGCAAAACTATTGCTACTGCTACTGCTACTGACGACAAGGCAAGCGACAAGAAAAATGCTTTTGAAATTGCCGGAGAAAATAGAGTTTACCTCTGGCAATTTAACGGTACGTCGGCGAAGATTCTGACAACTCTCGATCACGCGGATAGTGTCAGAAATGTTAGTTTCAGTCCAGATGGCAAGACTGTTGCTGCTGCTTGCGCTGACAAAAAAGTTTACTTGTGGGGGTTTGATGGCAAGACCGCAAATTTAACTGAAAAACTCGACCACAGCGATACTGTGGAAAGCGTGAGCTTCAGTCCTGACGGCAAGTTGATTGCGGCGGCGAGTGCGGGAAATACGGTTAAGCTGTGGAATTTTGACGGCAAGAAGGCGCTGCTATCGAAGACTTTGGAATCGAGCGATCGGGTGTTGAGCGTTACTTTTAGTTCTGACAGCAAAACTCTCGGTTTTGCTAGCAGGGATCGGACTGTAATTCTGTTGCCTGTGGAGAATTTGGAGCTGAATAATATTATTGCTCGGAGTTGCGAGTGGTTGGGGGATTATTTGCAGAATGACCCAAATGTCACTGAGGGCGATCGAATGCTTTGTCTTGGGTTTGGGAAGCAGGCGTTAAATAAGAGGAAGTAAACCTTCATTCAGTTGACAGTTGACAGTTGATAGTTGATAGTTGATAGTTGACAGCTTACCCGCTCGCAAGGGAGAAGAGTTGACAGCACTTGACAAAAGAAGGAAGAGGATTGGAGTAATGAATAGTCTGATTTTAATTTCTCCCTACAAGGGAGAGGCTTTAAACCAATTCTTTCTGGTAAAATAAGATGGCGGTTGGAACCGCCGGGTCTTCTTAAAACATCTATCTATTGACTCATTTTTTGTGCTGTAAATTTGCGGTAAATTAGACTAATAAACTTAATTGCACATCAACTCCCAATTCAAATAAAAGGTAAACCGCATGGAAATCAACTCCCAAAATATCCAACCCGTTCCGCCCTTCAGCGAGAAAAATGAGGAAACACCAGACATCGGTGGCGGTTTACCCGTAATTCAGTTTTGGGCAGAGCATACTTTGTCCCCGGAAGGGCCGAAACTTTGGAAAACTTTGCTACACAATAGTGCTTGTTTGTCCTGTTCTTGGGGCACTGGCGGGCAGAAAGGAGGCTTTACGAATGAAGAGGGCGAAAAACTTCAGCGCTGCATGAAAAGCGTTGAAGCAATCTCGGCTGAAATTAAACCTGCTGTCAAGACTCACTATTTTGAACAGCACAGAATTGAAGAACTCCAGCAATTAACTTCAATGGAAGCAGATAGGCTAGGAAGGCTGAGTTTTCCGATGATTTTGCGGGCTGGTTCGTCTCATTACGATCGCATTTCTTGGCAAGAAGTCTATGAAATTGCCGAGGCTGGATTTCGCAAAAGCCCGGAACGAGTGGCATCTTACAGTTCCGGCCGCTCTTCCAACGAGGCGGCTTTTCTGCTGCAATTAATGATGCGCGCGATGGGTTCCAATAACTTAGCAGATTGTTCGGATTTGTGCCACGCTCCCTCGACAACCGGGTTAAGCGAAATGTTTGCTACCCGCACCTCGGTAGTGAGTCTAGAAAACTTGAAGCAAGCAGATTGCGTCGTGCTCGCGGGCGCGAATTCTGCCTACAATCATCCCCGCTTCATGAACGAGTTGATTAAAATTCGCGACAAAGGCGGTAAAGTAATTGTCATCAATCCAGTGATGGAAATCGGGTTAGTCAAGTTTGGTTCTCCAGCATTTCCCGTCAAATCTCTCGTCCCCGGTTCCGATATTTCCTCGCTCTACTTGCAACCAATTCCCGGCAGCGACACAGCCCTATTTGTGGGAATTCAAAAATCGGTAATCGAACAAGGATTGTTAGACGAAAAATACTTGCAAGCCCACACAGAAGGCTGGGAAGCGGTAGTGCAGCACGCCCGCGAAACCGACTGGGAAACTATTACTAAAACTTGCGGGGTTTCTCAAGCGGAAATTGAGGCAGCAGCTAAAATCATCGGCAATTCTAAGCGGGTTGTATTCGGTTGGGCGATGGGAATTACTCAACAACAAAACGGCGTAGATAATGTTTTCAGCCTGGCCAACACTGCTTTGATGACGGGAAATGTCGGCAAAACAGGGGCGGGATTAATGCCGGTGAGAGGACACTCAAACGTCCAAGGATTCGGCTCTATGGGCGTGACTGTGGAGCTGAAAAAAGAAATCCAACATACTCTCGAACAGTTGTTGGGGCGTCCCCTGAGCGCTGTTAAGGGTTACAATACTCGATCGCTCATTGAAGCAGCAGATGAAGGCAAAGTCGATACGCTGATCTGTTTGGGTGGCAACTTGTACGGGGCAAATCCAGATTCAACTGAGGCAAAACGTGCTTTAGGCAAGATTGAAACCATTATTTACCTCGCAACTAAACCAAACTTAGGACATTTTAGCGGATTGGCAAAGTACAATACAATTGTGCTGCCGGTGCTGAATCGCTTTGAAAATCCCCACAAAACAACGGTAGAATCTGGTAATAATTTTGTACGTTTCAATGATGAAGGAGAAACTCATCTCAAAGATGCTGATTTAATTCCAGAAGTGCATTTTTTGACAGAATTGGCGAGCCGAATTCATGGCACTTATCCGGTAGATTGGCGACAACTTCAAGATACTAAATATGTTCGACAATTGATTGCTAAAACGATTCCTGGCTATGAAAAAATGGCAACAATTGATGAAACCAAAGAGGAGTTTACTATCAGCGGGCGGATTTTTACGGAACCTAAATTCCCGACTGATTCCGGCAAAGCCAAGATGTTTGTAACGCCTTTGCCCTTGCTGAAACTACCGGAAATTAAAGAGTTTGGAGTATCGGAATCGGTGCGGGGTTTAGTGGTGGCATTGATGACGGGGCGCAGTTATTCTCAGCACAATACTGTGGTTTATAAAATTGATGACAAGTACCGGGGAATGCCACACCGCAACTGCATTCTGATGAATCGCGCGGATGCAGAAAGCACTGGTATGCAAGAACATCAGCGGGTTACGGTACAGGGAAATGTGGGGAAAATGGAAAATGTGGAAGTGATTTATGGGGCGGTTCGTGAGGGTGCTGCTTTGATGTTTTATCCTGAAGTTAATGTAATTTTTCACCCGGAGATTGAAAAGCGATCGGGCACGCCTGCTTACAAGCGAGTACCTGCTTTGGTATACGCAGAAGCTTAATCAGTTTTGGGCGCACTCTGACTAAAGAAACCGGGTTTTTACCGAATCTGCCGGTTATAACGAAGTATTGTCGTAAAAAACCCGGTTTCTGCGGCCCCATGCTTAAGTCTGAATTAACTCTTAATTTGCAAAGCTCTCCCGCGCCAAGTCCATCCCCAACCAGTTTCGGTTTTGATGGCGGAACCGATCGCAATTGCCGCAATTAAGACTCCTCCCAAACCTCCCAACCACCAGTATTTCGTCGGACAGTCGGAAATTTCGGCACCCAAACGGCGTAAAGTGTAATGCTGCCAAATTACGATCGCAGATAAACCAATAGTTAACAAAGTAATCGGCAAATGGTAATTAGTAATTGCTAATTGGTGATTGGTAATTATGTTGGCGATTTCGCCGTTAGCCAGTAAAATACCTAATGCCAACCACGGCATCGGATAAAGAAATAACATAATTGCGGCCATGTAAATCATCATTCCCCACCTGCGCTTAGCGCCGAGATACAGATTCTTTGTCCAGCCTTCCCACAATGCGCTCCAAGACCGATACATCCGCACGGATGCCAAAGTTGAACCCGAATAAAGTGCGAGCTTTAAACCTGCACGTTTGATGCGTCTAGCTAATTCCACATCTTCCACAATTTCGCCTGCAACTGCTTCGTGTCCGCCGATTTTTTCGTAAGCCGATCGCCTAAACAGCATAAATGGGCCACCCGCAAAAGCACTATCTGTTTTTGAGGAATCATTAACCGCCGTAAAATCGAAGCAAACTGCTAGGTGATTGAACATTAACGGCTGCACTAACCATTCGGCAAAACACTCGCAAACCAGCGCTGGCATACAGGTAAACAAGTCTATTTTGCCATTTTCTGCTGTTGCAATCGCCGTTTCGATCGCCCCCGGTTTCAGCCGCACGTCGGCATCGATAAATAATAGAAATTCTCCGGTTACTTCCTGAACAGCTTGGGCGCAGGCCCAGTTTTTGCCCGCCCAATATTGGTTGGCCGGTCGCGCCTGACCTGCTAATATTTTGAGGCGGGGGTCGTTGAACTGTTGTTGTAGAGTTTGGGCGATCGCCTTGGTGTCGTCTGTCGATCGATCGTCTACAATCAAAACCTCTAGGTTGTCCACAGACAGGGCTGTACTCTCCAAAATGGCGATCGCGCAATCCCGAATATTCTCAGCTTCGTTGTAGGCTGGTACGATTACCGAAACTTTGGGGAAGTCCCCCGCCGACGGAAATAACTGCTGATCCCTACTGCTGTCGGTGCGAGGCGCATTTTTGACGCTGAGGCGCAAATTCTTAGTGTAAGCTCTACTTACAATCAGAGAAAAAATTACCAGGGTTAACAATATCAAAGCGAACTGACCTCAAAATTTCGGTGCACAATTTGTCTCCTTAAATTTTAAAAAATATTAAAACAAAAAGCTAGTCGATCGCCCAAAAAGTTATTTCGGCCGCCTCCTTTGCTATAATTTGTGAGCATCTTTCGGCTCTACCGCAGCAAGGGGCAAGACCCCTCACCCAGTCAGCGACCGAAAAGCCGAGGATAGATATCAGTTAAGAGAGGATATTGCAATGGGCGAATTTCTGACAGTCGATGTGTTTGCGAATACGATAGCGGTAGTCGGCGCTTTGGGTTTTTTCTTTTTGGGCTATCAAGCTTTGCAGATGTTGAAAAAATAAAGTATGCCAGAAGTTGAAGGAAGAAGGAAGAAGGAAGAAGGAAGAAGGAAGAGGGAAGAAGGAAGAAGGAAGAGGGAAGAAGGAAAGAAAAAACAATTCCCAATTCCCAATTCCCAATTCCCCATGCCCAATGCCCAATGCCCAATGCCCAGGAGCAACTAAGTTATTATCATGGTGAGCCAACTTTTAGATGGACGCTATCAAATCCTTGAAGTCATAGAAACAGGAGAATTTGGACAAACCTATCTGGCGAAAGATATTCGTCGCCCCGGTGAACCGCAGTGCTTTGTCAAGCACCTGCGTCCCGGTAGCAGCGAACCGAAATTAATTAATACTACGCGCCGTCTTTTCCAAAAAGAAGCAGAAGTTCTAGAAAAGCTCGGTCAACACGACCAAATTCCTCAGCTATTTGCTTATTTTGAAGAAAATGAAGAATTTTTCTTAGTTGAATCCTTTGTTGCCGGTCACTCGCTATCCACCGAGATTGTACCGGGCAAACCTGTTACCGAAGAAAAAATTATTCCTTTGCTGAAGGAACTATTAGAAATTTTAGTGTTTGTACACGGACAGGGCGTAATTCATCGAGATATTAAACCAGCAAATTTAATCCGCCGCTATGCGGACAACAAGTTAGTTTTGATCGACTTTGGCTCGGTGAAAGAGATTCACATCGCTCAAAGACAAGCGCCGGTAACTGTGCGGATTGGTACGCTGGAATATATGCCGATCGAGCAATTTCAATATAATCCACAACTCAACAGCGATATCTACGCCTTGGGAATGATTGGCATTCAAGCCATGACGGGTTTGCCGGCTTACGATTTGCCCAAACTGCGGGATTTGAAAAATTCTAATCGAGGCGAAATTGTTTGGCGCCATTTAACCACCTGCTCCCAAGCGCTGTCCGATGTTTTGGACAATATGGTGCGCTACGATTTTCGGGAGCGCTACCAGTCGGCGGCGGAGGCTTTGGCAGATTTGCGGAAAATTGGCGATCGATCGCGCGCACGGATACCCAAACTCACAATCTATCGCGAAGAAGTCGATCGGCGCAGCAGCAATCGCGGTGACATTACAGTCGTCGGTCGGAGAATATTAGAAGAATTGCGCGTCAGTTTGGAATTGCAACCTGAAGAAGCAGAGGCGATGGAAGATGAAGTATTGAACCCCTATCGTAAATACAGGGAAAAAGGCGAACGCTACGAACAATCTCTGCAAGAAGCCATGCAGCAAGAATATCCCTTTTCTGTGGAAACTCGCGAGGAATTAAAACGCTTGCAGCAAGTTTTAGGACTTACCGACGAAGATGCCACGAGAATCGAAGAATTAGTCGTTCCTAAATCTTTATTCGGTAAATTGTATAAGGCGATCGCCATAGTTTTGGAGGGACACCGCAACCCCAATCCGCCACTAGCCAGCAGCGCTGTTCCACTCGGCGTGCAGGCAACTCCGGCGGTATCCCCGGAGGTAAATTTGAACGGAAAAGGGGATTTGTCGTTAGCGCAGCCCGCCCCTACGGGGGCTACGCCAACGGAGAGGATCGCCAGCCCCAGCACCAGCAGCGCAGCAATTGTCCCCAAAGAACCTCGCAAATTCAATCCTTATATCGCCGGAGCAACCATTGCAGCACTCTTAACTGCGATCGGTGGAATTTACGGATACCTCAAATGGCAAGAAAGACAGCAGCTAGTGCAGCAAGAAGCCCAACAATTCAATCGAATCGATGCTTTTTATCAAGAAAGCAATTATGAAGGCTGCATCAGCCAAATACCAACAATTGCCAACACTTCCAGCGCCTATACGTCCGCTCAAAACTTACAAGAAAAGTGCCAAGCAGGTCTCCACTGGAAAAACGCCAAAGTCAAAAACTTCGCTCAGCATTCAGATGCAGTTGGGGCTGTTGCTTTCAGTCCAGACGGCTTAATGTTAGCCAGCGGTTCCAAAGACAAAACCATCCAAATTTGGGATTTAGCCACAGGCAAATCGATCCGCACTTTCCCCGGAGATTCCTCCACCATTTGGTCGGTTGCTTTCGACGCAAAGGGTACGAAACTGGCGACAGGAACAGGTTTTTGGAGAGTCATGTTGTGGGATTTGAAAACAGGGCAAGTTACTCGCAGTCTCGATCACACTGCATCTGTTTGGTCTGTCGCTCTCAGCCCCGACGGACAGCTCGTTGCTAGCGGCAGCGGAGACAAAACCACCAAGATTTCGGATGCAGCAACTGGCAATTTGATTTACAATTTACCAGACCATACAGATTTTGTTTATTCTGTTGCTTTCACTCCCGATGGCAAAAGTTTGGTTAGCGGTTCTAAGGATAAAAAAATTACAATTGTTGATGTAGCAACGGGGAGGTTGATCAAAACTCTGGAGGGACACGGCGACGCGGTGAGGTCGGTTGCTGTGAGTCCAGACGGCAAGACAATTGTTAGCGGTTCCTACGATGAAAGCATTAAAATTTGGAATCTCGAAAGTGGAGATTTAATTCGTTCGATTAAGGGACATTCTGATGATATTGTCTCAGTTGCTATCAGCCCGGATGGGAAATTTATTGCTAGCGGGAGCAAGGATAAAACTATTAAAGTTTGGGACTTTGAAACCGGAGAATTGCTGAATACTTTGACGGGACATACCGATGAGGTTTATGTAGTGACTTTTAGTCCCGATGGCAAAACTATTGCTAGCGGTTCTAAAGACAATACTATTAAGTTGTGGCTCAGATAATCGGAAGGAAGAGGGAAGAAGGAAGAAGGAAGAAGGAAGAGGGGATCATCTCCTTCTACTCGTTACCAGGCTCCGGCCTGGTAACGCAGATCCGGAGGCTCTGCCTGCATTTTTTCAAGGGAGGCAGAGCCTCTAGATCTCAGTTCCCAGGCTGGAGCCTGGGAACCAGTTAAACAGATAATTGCGCTAGCGCTGCTACGGATCGCCTCTCATTTAATTGCAGTAATTAAGCTCATTTTCTAAGAATTTGGGAAAGTGCCAAGCATGGGTGCAATACCAGGCTCAAGAAACTGGGTTTTTTCACCGAGATTAAGGATTTTTGCTAATATTTTAGTTGAAAAACCCGGTTTCTGGGTATTCATGGGTACAGAACTAAATTACCAATTACGCAAAATACCAGCGTACCGCACTGTTTCTGAGAAAGGCTATGCAAGCCACACAATTAAGTCATGGACAAAAAAATTAGATTTTAGCTCAAACTCCTAGTAAAGGCTGTGGAGTTAATCTAAAATCTAAAATCTAAAATCTAAAATCGATTGACTTTAGCTTAAACTCCCAGTAAAGGCTGTGGAGTTAATCTAAAGTCTCAACTCTAAAATCTAAAATATAAAATCAAAAAGCTAACATCGATTGACCGCTGAGTTCGTAAACGATGGCACCCAAAGACGCCAAACTAGCTAAAATCAGCATCCCAGCCGGCATAAACTTGCGAGTTTTGACCAACCGTACAATAAAGACTACTACTAAAACAGCGGAGATGGCTGCTGCTAATGTTAAACCCCAAGTTTGTCCCATGAGTTGTGCGCTGCCGGCAAAAATTAGCAGCGAACCGCTAATCAGGCCGGAAATGAGCGAGGCTTGGCTTTTGGCTTTGATGTAACCCATGATGCCACCAATTAGTGTCAAAACGCCGTAGCCGATCGCCGCTGCTATACCTAAATTCATTTTTAATGCCCCAAATTTCACAAGTGCATCTAAATTTATACAGCGATAGCTGCGATTGCGGTCACAAATTGTTAGAAAATTTATTAAACCCAGTCAGAGTATCTAACTGTTATACAATTGCCCTTATGTCAGCCTTAACTTCTGGTGCGATCGCCCAAATCCGTTACCTCCAACGCCAAGCAGCATCCCTGCTGCTGTATCAATCAGTCCTCACAAGCCCCCCAGCTCAAGCCTTTCTCGACTTGCTGCAAGCTCTCCACCACAGCGAAGTCAGCGCTTTAGACTGTCAGGTGGCTTACGGCAAATGGTTCAAAGTTCAGGCCGCTCAAAATCTGAGTTGGAAAGATTCTCTGATTTGGGAAATTCTCAAAGACGAAAATCCATTTTCTCGCAAGGCTCAACAAACAGATTTTGCGAGTTTGCCACCAGCTTTGGTGGAGGCCGCCAGACATGATTTACAAGTGCTGCAAAATATTTACGAATGCAGCAGCGAACAGTTGAGCAAGTGGGTGCGAGTAGCGGGTCAACTTGACGTAGTGCCTCCGATTTGGCATTCCGAAACTGTAGCAGAACCGGGCGATAAACCCCTGCACGGACAACTGGAAAAATGGTCTGGTGCTGCGGAATCTTTGGCAGAATATTACCGAAAGTTTGGTACTGGTTTGTTTGCCGAATATCGCGCTTTTAGCTGGCGCTCCGGGCAGTTGGCGAGTATTTCGCATCCCGATCGCATAAATTTGAAAGAGTTGGTTTGCTGCGATTGGCAGCGCGATGCTCTGGTGAAAAATACGGAGTTTTTGCTGGCTGGTTATCCGGCTTTGCACGTTTTGCTGTACGGGAGTCGCGGTTCGGGTAAGTCTTCTTTGGTGAAGTCGCTGTTAAATGAATTTGGCGATCGCAATCTGCGCTTGATTGAAGTATCTAAATCTGACTTGCAAGATTTGCCACTAATTGTGGAGAAGTTGCGGGAAGTTCCTCAAAAGTTTATTATTTTTGTCGATGACCTTTCCTTTGAAGAAGATGATGATGCTTTTAAATCCTTGAAAGTGGTTTTGGAAGGCAATGTCACCGCCCGGCCTCAAAATGTTGTAGTTTACGCCACATCTAACCGCAGGCATTTAATTCGAGAGTTTTTTGATGATAGGCCTCGCCCCAGCGACGGAGACGAAGTTCACGCTTGGGATACTGTGCAGGAAAAACTCTCATTTAGCGATCGGTTTGGCTTGACTTTAACTTTTGAACCTGCGGATCAAAACACTTATTTAACAATTGTCCGACATTTGGCAGAACTGGCTGGGATCAAGCTCGCTGTTGAGGATTTGGAGCACCGCGCTAAGGAATGGGCAACTCGTCGCAATGGGCGATCTGGAAGGACTGCGCGGCAGTTTGTTGATTTCCTAAAAGCAGATTTAGCTTTGTTTGACAAGTAGATTGTCTGCGCTGGGAGAGCTGGTTTTACCAGAAAGAATTGGTTTAAAGCCTCTCCCTTTTATGGAGAAATTAAAATCAGACGATTCATTACTGCAATCCTCTTTCTTCCAGGTCAACTGTCAACTGTCAACTGTCAACTGTCAACTGAACGGAGATATCGCAAGGTAATTCAGGCTCTGAATCAACCCACCCTTGCAGCGCCGAAGGGCAAAATAAAAATTCTTAATTTTTTCATAATTTTATTGATAATAAATAACTCAGCAGATTTGATATAATTGTCGAAATTCCCAGCCAAGGAAACATCTAAAGCCAGAGCCCATCGGGACTCCATGAATCGACTACTAAATAATGAGGAAAGTATCATGGGTTTATTTGATAAAGTATCGCAGACTCGCCAACAAACTGATGTCACGTTAGGGCCTGCCGAAGCATTTGCGGCGATCGCGCTAATTGCCGTAGCAGCCGATGGTTACATCAACGACAGCGAAAGTAAAGCGATTAGTATGACGCTATCTCGGATGCAATTGTTCCGCAGCTATCCAGATGATGTGATGCGAAAAATGCTCGATCGGCTGCTGATGATCCTGCAACGACAAGGAGTTCAGGTACTGTTTGATGCGGCTTTGGCAACGCTTCCAGACGAACTTAAAGAAACAGTTTTTGCTGTGACAACTGATATCGCTTTAGCAGATGGCGAAGTCTCAGAAGAAGAAGAACAACTTTTGAATGATCTTTACTGTGCATTGGATCTTTCCGAAGAAGTTGCCCTCAAGATTATAGACGTGATGTTGATAAAAAACAAAGGTTAAGAAAGCAGGGGAAGCGGAAGGAGTGAGGAGGGCGAGTTTGAGAATATAAAAAATTAGCCGCTGCTTAGTTAGCCGATCGCTGCTGCAAAAGTGCTGGTTTACCGATATGATGGTTGGTAAAATTCAGCTTTAATTTGCGATCGCCCGCTACTACCTCAAATGCCTTTCACTTACACCCGCACTGTGCGCTTTCAAGATACCGATGCTGCTGGAGTCGTTTACTTTGCTAACGTTTTGGCGATGTGCCACGAAGCTTACGAGGCATCTCTAGCAGCATCGGGCATCAATCTCAAAGAATTTTTTAGCAATCCCCAGGCAGCTTTGCCCGTAATTCATGCTACTGTAGATTTTTATCGCCCTATGTTTGCGGGCGATCGGCTGATAATTCAACTAACGCCCAAACAAGTTGCTGGCGATGAATTTGAAATTGCCTATCAAGTATTTTCTGGGGAAATTGCAGGAAGAAGCGCGGCTAAAGCTCTTACTAAGCACGTCTGCATTGATGCAGTGACGCGAACTAGAAAACAGCTATCTGAAGACTTAATGCAGTGGATGAGGCAATTTGAGAGTTGAGATTTTAGATAACTTCAATATTTAAATAATAGCAGGGAATCACAGTCAAATTTCAGTTTTGTTGATAATTAATTCTAATTTTTTGATATTAAGTAAATCCAGGTAATTAAACGTAAAATACAGATAACTCAAAAACCAGATCTCTAAGAAGCATTCTTCCTTCTTCCTTCTTCCTTCTTCCTTCTTCCTTCTTCCTTCTTCCTTCTTCCTTCCTTCTTCCTTCTTCCTTCTTCCTTCTTCCTTCCTTCTTCCTTCTTCCTTCTTCCTTCTACTTATGACAAATCGCAATTATGCTATCGTCGGCACGGGAGCTTTAGGCGGATTCTACGGTGCTCGACTGCAAAAAGCAGGTTTAGAAGTTAATTTTTTGCTACGCACCGATTACGATCGCGTCAAAAAACACGGTTTGACGATCGAGTCTCCCGAAGGTGACTTCACCCTCCCACAAGTCCGCGCCTACCGTGACGCGGACAAAATGCCTCAGTGCGACGTAGTAATTCTCGCACTGAAAACCACGCAAAATCACTTATTGCCCAAACTTTTACCTACTTTATTAAAGGATAACGGCGTTGTTTTAGTTTTGCAAAACGGACTGAATGCGGAACCACAAATTGCTCAAATTGTCGGTGCAGAACGAGTGATTGGCGGGCTGTGTTTTCTGTGTTCTTATAAAGTTAGCCCCGGTCATATCTGCCACATAGATTACGGTACTATTACCTTGGGTGAATATGCCCAAGACTACAAAGCCATCGGTATTACTGACAGATTGCGCCAAATTGCTGAGGATTTTCAACTGGCTGAGATTCCCATAGAGATGAGCGAAGATTTACTGTTGTCAAGGTGGAAAAAGCTAGTTTGGAATATTCCTTATAACGGGCTGTCTGTGATTTTGAATGCGAGAACTGACGAACTGATGGCTAATCCTGATACTTTGATTTTGGTTGAGGAAATTATGGCGGAAGTGATAGCGGCGGCTAAAAGTTGCGATCGCATTATTCCCGATAATTTTATCCCAAATATGCTGGAATATACTCACAAAATGAAGCCTTACCGCACCAGCATGAAAATCGATTACGATGAATCGCGGCCGCTGGAAGTAGAGGCGATTTTTGGCAATCCGATAAGGGTAGCCCAAAAAGCAGGTGTTAAGTTGCCACAAATAGAGGTACTTTACCGAATGTTGAAGTTTGTGGACGTTCAAAGGCAAGAAGCAGAAAGGACGAGAAGGCTGTTAGGTGTGGAATAATAGATACAGGTTTGTAGTGAGGACTTTAGTCCTTTGATTTATGCGGACTAAAGTCCTCACTACGAACCATTTTGATTGCAATTTCTTGCAATTGTTCTCGATTGACTTTCCCTTGAGCATTCCGGGGCAATTCTTCGACGACAACCCAATTTTTCGGCTGCTTAAACTTGCTCAACTTATCTTCGATTGCTGCTTGCAAATTTTTGAAAGTAACTTCGGAATTAGCGGGAACATAAATCGCCGTAACGACTTGACCCCAATCTTTGTCAGCTAAGCCAATTACAGCAACATCCGCAACTAAATTAGTATTCTTAATGGCGGCTTCGACTTGTGCCGGAAATACGTTTTCTCCGCCGGTGATAATTTTGTCGCTGCTGCGTCCGACAATATTTAAACAGTTATTGTGATCGATAAATCCCAAATCGTCTAATTGAAAACATGACTTATCTCCAAATTTTTCAGGATAATAACCCAAAGCTAAAGATTTAGAATTAACTGCAATATTTCCAATTTGATTCGAGCACAAAATCTCACCCTTGGGACTGCGAATTGTTATTTTTGCGTGGGGTAAAGCTTGACCAGAAGTGTTGTTTCCCGCGAGAAAATCTTCGGGTTTGAGTGTGGCAATCTGTGAAGCAGTTTCTGTCATGCCGTAACAGGGAGCTAGTTTGATTTGATAGTTTCTAGCTGTTGCTAAAAGTTCGGGCCAAGGGGGAGCACCGCCCAAAAGTACGGCACGAAACCGGGACAGCCAATTAGCTGTATCTGGGTTTTGCAGCAGCCGTTGCAGTTGAGTTGGAACTAAGGAAATGAAAAATTCTTCTGGTTCGATATCGGATTTTTCGCTAGATTCTAATGTTTTGAACGGCTGGATTACCAGTTGGCCAACCGTCGTAAACGATCGCATAAATTGCATGAAACCGCTGACGTGGTATAAGGGCAAAACGCAGAATGAGTTGATTTTGTCAAGTTGAAAATATTCTTGAAAACCTTGGACTGATGCGGTGAGTGTTTCCCAAGTGTGGATGGCAAAACGGATTTTTCCCGATGAACCGCCGGTGGGAATCATGATTTGATCTAATTCATCAATTTCGGGTGAATTGAATTCGCGGTTATACAAAGGAAGAGAGGGGAATATTTTTTTAAACTCAGCAGTTTGTCCGAAAATTAAGTCTGGTTGGACTAAATCAAAGACTTGTTCCCATTCTTGTTTTACCCAGTTGGGATTGCAGAGGAAAATCTGACATTTGGCGGCACGGGCGCTGATGAAGCTGGCAAGAAATTGCAGGGGTTCTGATTCTGCGATGCAAATTTTGGGGGGTATTTTTTGGGCGGGATTTTTGGTGATTTGTTGAAATTGCCGATCGACTATTCGGGCAAATTCGCGGCTGTCACAACCGATAAGCCAATTATCGGGCAATTCAAAGGGTAGATTCAGACTATTTACTGTGATTTGTTTTGCCATAGATGCTTTAACCAGGTGTCTTGATTGTCGTCGAACCAGCTATCGGTACCGAAGCCTAGGGCTCTATTATTTAGAGACAATTCTGTTGCTAAATTTAAGGCTGCTTGTCTGCCGATTTTGGTTTCAAATACTGATGAGAAAACTGCGTCTATATTGTGAGTTTGACAAAATTTTCGGAGTTGGGATGGAGAACCGCCGATCGCAGGTTTGATGACAAAAATTCCCCGCCAACCTTGGCTGTAGCATTCTTGGATGCGATCGAGGTTGGCTGCGGATTCGTCTAGGGCGAGATCCGTTGCATAAATAGCATTCAATTCTACCATTTCCTGAAACTGGGCGATCGGCAGTGGCTGTTCCAAAAATTCAATATCTGTCGCCAAGTCGGGAGTTGCTGTCACGCGATCGCAAGCTTCCAGCCATTTTTGGGCCTCGGAATAGGTGAGTCCCCCATTAGCATCTAGGCGTAAAAGTGCTGTTTGGCGATCGCACAAATCGTGCATTGATGCAATTAGCTGCTGAAAAATCGTTAATTCTTGTTCAATTGCAGCAACGCCAATCTTCCATTTAAACGTGCGATGTCCCTCCAACCAAAGCATTGGTAAAACCTGCAAAGCCGTTTCACCAGCAGGCAATAAACCGCTGTACAGACTATTTTTATCCTCGTTCCCAGGCTTTGTCGATTGGTGACAGCTTAAGACAGAACCCACAATAAATGTAGTTTTCAGCCCAAGTCTAGATCCCCCTAAATCCCCCTTAATAAGGGGGACTTTGAGAATATTTCTTGTCCCCCCCTTATTAAGGGGGGTTAGGGGGGATCTAGAGTTTGATAGTGCTGACTCAAAGCCAAATTGACAAGCTGGCAATTCACTGGAAATAGCAAAAATCATCTCTGATGAAATATTAGCAGGTAACTGCTGACAAAATTCTAAAGCTTGCTCAAAAGTTTCGGAACCAAACCAACTTAAAGGGGCAATTTCTCCCCAACCAATACGACCATTTTCGTCAACAAGTCGCAGGATAATTCCTGATCGAATATCCCAAATTCCGTGACTTGTTAGCAGCGGGCGCTTAAATTTTCGCTGATAGGTGCGAAACTCGAATTTATATAGCATTTACTTTTTTGTTAATCGCTAAAACCGCAGCAACCGGGGTTTTACTTAATTTGTCGGTTATGACGAAGGATTTTCGTAAAAAAACTCGGTTTCTGACTGCCCGTTAATCATAAAATTGTCTCACAACTTCCACAAACTTATCAATGTTTTCAAAATGGATATTGTGACCAGCGTTTGGTATAATGTTGAGACTAGCGGCCGGACATAAGCTGGCAATTTCTGCATTAATACTTTGAAATTTACGATCATCTTCTCCCACTAGCAAGAGAATGGGGATTTGATTTTGTGTTAGTTTTTCCCAAAGAGATGCTTGGTTGCCGGTTCCCAGGTTGCGGAGTGATTTGGCTAATTCTAAGGGATTGTTTGCTAAGCGGCTTTCGATTAGTTGGTCGAATTTGGGAGATTTTTTTAAGGATTTGAATAAAGGGCGATCGTACCAGTTTAAGATAAAATCTTTAATGTTGCTATTTTCGAGCTTTTGTGCTGTTTGTGAATCGGCTTGTCGTCTGTGCGATCGCTCTTTTTCACTTTTTAATCCCGGAGAAGCTGACTCTAACACGACTTTCTCGAATCTTTCAGGAAAATGTAATGTCATGTACAGCGCCAATCGCCCGCCCATTGAATAGCCCAACAACAAACATTTGTCTATTTCTAAATCATCTAATAAGTCTATCAAAGCTTGGGCTGTGTTAGACATATTGTAGCAACTTTCGTCGCCGCTAACTCTGGTTTGTCCGTGGCCGGGAAGGTCAACAGCGAGACAGCAATATTTTTTAGATAGTAAGGAAATGACGCTGCTAAAGTCTTGATTGTTGCCCGTAAATCCGTGCAATAATAGAATTATTGGCTGATTATTTTTGCCAGTTAAAGTATAGTGAAATTGATAATTTTTAGATTTTTCCATATTTACTGAAATCTAATTTCCGCATCGCCAACAGATATGACTGCTTGAAAACGAGTGAGAAAATCCATACCAAGAAGACCATTTATACGAATATTTGGTGGTAGATTATGGGCAACTATCTCAAAATCTTCTATTAGTTGACCCACACAATTAAACCAAGATACATTAATCACAGGAGCATAAATTATATTCCTTGACCTGTAACTAATTCTTGTCTGCGTAAAGGATTGCCAGTATCATAACCCAAATTTTGTAACACTTGAACTGGCAATATTGTGAAGCTAGAGCCCGTATCTACCAATAAACGCACCCGCAGAAAATTGCCCCTTTCTCTACTGCCAATAGTTGCTTGCACGGCAAGCAAATTTTGCCCATAACGCAATAAACGGTAGGCTTTCTGATAATTTGGCATTTTCGTCATAACATCACTGCTAGGTTTTCAGGTATCAGTCCAGTATATTCTATGGCTACAGATTTTCCATTCCTTAATGAAAGCTTACTATAAATTTCATCGCGTTCTGCTGCATGGGCTAAAACTTCACCTCGAATCACACTTAATTCTTCATCTAATTCAGGATTAACGATGAGTACCCACTCATCAGGATACAGACTAAAAATTTCTTCTAGGGTTAGGATTGGGCTAATTTCTACTGTGCTCATGATTGGCTTCTCCCTGTTGGTGATTCAAGATCAAACTGTTTGTAGTAAGGATTTTAGTCCTGATTGACTAAAATATTAGAAACAGGACTTTAGTCCTCACTACGAACCGTACTTTTATTTTACCGAAATTTTCGATAATCGCCCAAACTACAACACAAACCCCAGCGCCAGCAGCAAACCGCTGGAAAAATGCAGCGCGAGTGCGATAAACTTAGAGTTGCTGACCTTTGCGGGTTGGTCGTGATAGTCTGTGACATGGCGACAAAGGTCGATCGCAAAAAACAAACTCCCAAAAATCAACAGCGTCCAAATTGGGAACATTCGCAACGCCACAAACAGTACAGTCAAAGCATAAATGCTGCCGCACAACCACTGCAACAACAGCGCACCTTTTTTCGTCCCGATTCGGACAATCGGCGATTTTTTGCCGGCAGCCAAATCATCCTCAACTTGATGAAAGTGAGAACAAAATAAGATGATACTCGTAGTAATTCCCACGATTGCCGAAGCCGCAAAATTAGTAGCAGACCAAGTTTGAGTTTGACTGTAATAAGCAGCAGCTAAAGCTAGGGGCCCGAAAGTAAAAAAGCAGATGATTTCGCCTAAACCCTGATAGCCCAAACGAAACGGAGGCCCTTGATAGGTGTAGCCGAGGGCGCAGCACAAAACTACTAGCAAAATTACTGTTGGGTCTTTTTGCCACCAGGAAATAGCGCAGATTCCCGACACTCCGACGGCTAAAAATAAATTGGCTATCCAGAAAACTAAAGCTTTATTTCCGGTTAAGTTAACTACGGAATGCGCTTTGTTTTTATCGATGCCTGTTTCCGAGTCAAATACATCATTGCTGAGATTCAGCCATGCTATAATCAAAATGGCTGACATTAAAAATGTCGAAAAGATTGACGAATTAATCGTTTTAGTTTCGGCAAAAGCTATGGCAGTTCCTACTGAAATGGGAATCACGGCAACGCTGTACATGGGTGGCTTGATTGCCGCCAGCCACAATTTACTATTTGAACGCTCAATTAACTTTGTTGTCATTACACAAACTTGATTCAATTGATAGCAGCTTGGTAATTTTACAATTTAATTGGTAAAGAATGTCTGCTCTGTCTTCGGTTGAGTGCGCCTCCGGCATCCGCTGACAGCCTTTGCGGACTCTGGCACGCCCGGTAATGCCCGTCTACTAACCTCTGCGGGGCCGACGCCTTTTGCCGAAACTCGCCCTCTCAATCTTAAAGTTTTATGTCTAAATGTTTCGCTCGATCGCGGGATCGTCTTTTTTTTGCCCGCAGCGCGCCCAAACTGTCGGGAAACTCGAAAGGTCATGTTTTGCGATCGCCCGGAGCGTGGTTAGATCGAAATAGGGTTTCTAGCGGGACAAAACCGCACTCTTTCTGACAAATCTGCTATTCTCGATTTCATGACAGTAATACCGCACCGCGCTAATCTTTTGCAAGACCGCAATCAACTGCATCAGTTTCTGTTAGATTGCCAGCAGTCTTTAACCGAAAAAGATCAAACAAAAATAGTTAGTATTTCTCAGGAAATTTCCCCCGTCGATCCGCTAGTGGTACTGCAAGAAATTGCCGCACCCGATGACAGACACTTTTATTTTGAAAAAAGAGACCCCATTGCAGGCAACAGTTTTGCGATTGCCGCCCTAGATTCGGCCATCCATGTCACAGTAGCGGGAAGCGATCGATTTGCCCTCGCTCAAAATTTCATTCAATCATGCCTTACCCAAACAATTACCATCGGTACGGAACGCTTGCCATTTAGCGGGCCGCACTTTTTTTGTAGCTTTGCTTTTTTTGATGAGAATATCGCCAGCAATTCTTACTTTCCCCCCGGCATCATATTTCTACCAAAATGGCAGATTACTCGCCTAAAAGATAGCTGTACAATTGTCGCAAATACCATCATCAACCGAGATATAAATGTTAAATTTATTACTGAAAATATTTTTCAAAAAGTTGACAAAATAGCCTCTCTGAATTACATAAAAATAAGAAATCCTGGCAACAGATCGATATTTTTAAAACAAATACCTGTGAATGATGCGGCTCAATTCAAAACATCGGTAAAGTCAGCTTTAGAATTAATTGAGTCTAAATATTTCAGTAAACTTGTTTTGTCCCAAGCAATAAATGTTATTTCAAAAACCCCTTTTAGCTTAATAGATTCTTTAAATAACTTGCGCCTCACTTATCCAGGTTGCTACGTATTTTCTACCAGTAACGGCAAAGGTAAAAATTTTATCGGTGCTAGTCCAGAACGCTTAATTAGCATTCAAAACAATCAGTTAGTAACAGATGCCTTAGCTGGTTCCGCGCCGAGGGGCAAAACTCAGGCGGAAGATGGGAATTTAGGGAAAGGTTTGCTGAACAGTGAAAAGGATATTCGAGAACATCAAGTTGTGATTGATTTTATAGTCGATCGCCTGTCGAGTCTCGGCATCAATCCCGACTTTTCCCCGCTACCGAGACTGTTGCAACTGTCAAATATTCAGCATTTGTGGACACCGATCAGGGCGAGAATTCCGCCTGATATTCATTTATTAAAGATTTTATCCCAACTGCATCCAACGCCAGCGGTGGCCGGCGTACCGAGGGATATTGCCCTACAGCAAATTCGAGCCTGCGAAAGCTACGATCGCTCTTTGTATGCAGCAGCGCTGGGCTGGATCGATCGCAGCGGCAACGGTGAATTTGCCGTCGGCATTCGATCGGCATTAATCGACGGATCTAGCGCTATACTCTATGCTGGCGCTGGTATCGTCGCTGGTTCAGAACCTGAGAAAGAACTAGCAGAAATTCAGCTAAAATTGCAGGCACTTTTAAATGCTTTAGTTTAGGAATATATCATAAAAATACCATCGATCGCCAAAACCACAAAATGCTTGACTTTCGGAACACAAACACCCTCTGGGCTTCCATAATAGCCGAGACTTTGCAGCGACTGGGATTAACAACAGCCGTAATTTGTCCCGGTTCGCGATCGGCACCGCTAACAATAGCCTTCGCCCAAAATAATCAAATAGAAACTATTCCCATACTAGACGAGCGATCGGCAAGTTTTTTTGCATTAGGAATCGCCAAAAAATCCGGTGTGCCAACCGCACTAATTTGTACCTCTGGAACCGCCGCCGCCAACTTTTTTCCGGCGATCATAGAAGCAAGAGAAAGTCGAATTCCGCTGCTAATTTTCACAGCAGACAGACCTCCAGAACTCCGCGACTGTCACGCCGGACAAGCCATAGATCAAGTTAAAATATACGGAAATTATCCCAACTGGCAAGCCGAATTAGCAATCCCTTCAGCAGAATTAGGGATGCTAGGCTATCTGCGACAGACGATCGTGTATGCGATCGAGCGATCGCAATTTCCGACACCAGGCCCAGTCCACCTCAACATCCCCCTGCGCGATCCGCTGGTGCCCGTTCCAGATATTGCTGTAGAAGCTTTAGAAACACAATTTAATCCCGAAGAATTCTTTGCCGGATTAGAACCGATTGTTGTAGCAGAAACTTCTACCCCCCCCAGCCCCCCCTTGCTAAGGGGGGGAGTAGGAAGTGCAGGAGAAACCTCTACCCCCCCCAGCCCCCCCTTGCTAAGGGGGGGAGAAAGAAGTGCATTGAGACAATGGCAGGAATCCGAGAAAGGGATAATTATTGCAGGGGTAGCCCAGCCTCAAGATGCAGAAAAGTATTGTAGTGCGATCGCCCAAATTTCCCAACTATTAAACTGGCCAGTTTTAGCAGAAGGATTATCGCCCCTAAGAAACCGCGCCCAACTCAACCCCCATCTAATTTCCACCTACGATCTAATCCTGCGAAACCGCGAACTAGCAGAAAAATTAAGACCAGAAATCGCCATTCAAATCGGAGACTTACCCACAAGCAAAGAACTCCGAAACTGGCTAGACAAAACCCAACCAAAACGCTACATAATCGATCCGGGCCACCACAACTTAGATCCACTCCACGGCAAAACAATTCACCTACGAACCTCCATAGAAAATCTCGCAACTAAATTAACTCTTGCCCCCCCCCTTAACAAGGCGGGTTTAACTCTTGTCCCCCCCCTTAACAAGGCGGGTTTAACTCTTGTCTCCCCCCTTAGCAAGGGGGGGCTAGGGGGGGTTCTTACCTCAGCCACAAACGAATATCTGCAACATTGGAACAACGCCGAAACCAAAGTCAGACAAGCAATCGACCAGAAAATGTCATCAATTAACAGCATAATAGAACCAAAAGTTTCTTGGCTGCTTTCCCAAATATTGCCCCCAGCAACACCAATATTTATTGCTAACAGTATGCCGGTGCGAGATGTCGAATTTTTCTGGAAGCCGAACAACTTAGAAATAAAACCTTTTGTCAATCGTGGCGCTAACGGCATCGACGGCACACTTTCAACAGCTTTAGGAGTGGCCCACCGCAATCAAAGCAGCATCTTGCTAACAGGCGATTTAACACTTTTGCACGATACAAACGGCTTTTTAATTAAAAATAAATTTGTCGGTCATCTGACAATTGTTTTAATTAATAACAACGGCGGCGGAATTTTTGAAATGTTGCCCGTTGCCAAATTTGACCCGCCCTTTGAAGAGTTTTTTGCCACGCCGCAGGATATCAACTTTGCTCAGTTGTGTGCAACTTACGGCGTGGAACATGAGATAATCGACGATTGGGAGCAGTTAAAACAAAAATTTTTGGCGCAGCCAAATAGCGCTATCCGGGTCTTAGAATTGCTAACAAATAGGCGTACAGATGCTAAATGGCGGCAAGACAATCTCGGTAAATTTGCTGCGGACTAAGATCAGCCGCCGACTGGAAGTCGGGGCTACACATACGAAGTCCGCCTCCGCGGACTGAAAGAAAATTGTACAAGATCAGCCGCCGACTGGAAGTCGGGGCTACACATACGAAGTCCGCCTCCGCGGACTGAAAGAAAATAAAGAAAAGCGTACAAGGAGTATTTAAACTGCTGGTTGAGCTAGCAGCGCATCTAATTGTCCATCTCTATCAAGTTTGTAAATGTCATCGCAGCCGCCGACGTGTTCGTTGTTAATAAAGGTTTGGGGCACGCTGCGCTTTCCGTTAGCGCGTAGGGCCATTGCATTTCTGGCTGCTTCATCGCCGTCAATTTTGTATTCCGTGTAATTTACGCCTTTCCACCACAGCAAGGTTTTTGCCCGGATGCAGTACGGACAGGTTTGCCAAGTGTAAATTTCAACATTGGCTTTGATGCGATCGGGCGATCGGCCCAAAATGGGATTGAGAAAATCAAGCATTTTTGGTACTGGGGTAAAAATTAAACTGATTGAGGGATTAAATCATTTTAGCGAAAGGCGATCGGGAGCGCGTCCTACCAAAGGTTAGGCTGCTATGGAATTGCCCGCCGCATCTTTGGCGCTGTGATTCGCGTCACACATTCACTCAACTCGGATCACTTACGTACACCCTAAATAATCACCTTCGGAACCTCATTAATATCACTGATCTTTTCGGGAAACCGGGGGATTATGAATATATCGAATTCAACCGCACTGCCATGAACCGCTTACAACTCCTCCCCGGCGCTATCTCTGAAATCATCGCTTCTGTCAGCGACACGGGCGTTTTAACTTTAGCCGATCGCTACGGTTTGATGGCCGCTACCTTGGACGAGTCGCTAAATGACGAAGATAGAGGCTGTGTCAACCGCCTGCTGCGGGCAGTGCTCAGAGGCCGGGTAAGAATGGTGAACGAACTTTCAGCAGCAATGTAAGGTGAGTCAGCGGTAGCTAAAGATGGCGAAATTGATTGGCAGTCGATCGCCCGCCGGAGTCCCTGAGACTTGATATAACGGCAATTTGAATTCGATTTAAAGTTTTCTCCTACAACTAAACAACGGTTTTTTTCGATGTGCAGCCTGTAACGGGCTGCTTTTTTTTGGGCTGACACAGGGGTTGTCAGAAACCGGGTTTTTTACCAAAATACTGGATTTAAACCCTTAATCTCGGTAAAAACCCGGTTTCTTGAGTCCCCGTGCGTTTTTCGGGAAACGGCTAATCGGGGATGTCGATGTCGTACTGGCGGCAGAGGGCGATCAGTTTTTGTTGAAAGCGATCGCGCACGCTGTCTGGAGAGACAATCCTGCAATCTTCCCAATAAGGAGAGATTTCGCGAAAAAACCAGAAAGTATTTGAGATATTCCGAATCACTCGCCTGATAGGTGGATCGCCTTCGGGTTCGCCGACTTCCTCATCTTCTGGCTTGCGCCTGTAGTTAAAGGCAAGTCTGCCGGATAGATGAAATTCTACGGGAATCCGGGCTAAATCTGGCAGCCAAGGTCGATCGACCGAAATCACCGCAGCATCTTCAATGCGATGGAGGAGTAGCGTCCAATTGTGTTCGAGTCCGGGTACGTCTTGATTTCCCTCAGATTCTTCGCAGCGACACATTAAATATTGTCGCTTTTCAATGGGGACAATGCGGGCGTGCAAGATGGTGTAATGCCAAAGGCGATCGCTGGCATCCCGGTAAGACAGGCGAAAAGGTTGCTGTCTGTGAATAAAATGGTCGATTTTTTGCCGCCAAACAGGTAAGGGGTTGCTCAAAAATCGATCGATTTCAGCCCGGAAAGGGAGAGTGAGTTCGCTGCGATCGCTCAATAATTGGGCAATTTCCAGCGCTTCATCAATTTTGCCCAAGTCAAGCAATTGCTGTCGGGCGATGTCTAGGGCTTGGATGCGGGTTTGCGGCCAGTCGTCGTTGGGGGCGATCGTCAGTTGGCGGCGGGCGATCGCTTCTATCAGTTTGGATATGTTCGGGCGATCGCCCCACGTCTTCCCGAATTCTTCGGCCAAAGCTTCCAACTCAGCTTTATCTCGTTCAGAAACCGACAGGGTGATCGATTGACCTTTGCGACTCATAAGTATACGGACACTTTATCTTGCTACAGGGTTGATTATCTCTATTGTGGGTGTCAATATAGGGAATATCCACTTTCTACGGACACAAATTCAGCATATGTCCGATTACCAAATTACCCTCAAATCCGTTTACTCCTGTCCCGCTGCGGAGATTCCCCAGGGAGTCAAATTACCCGAAGGTTGGACACTTTCTTGGCATCAACTCGAAACTTTGAAAGCAATTCGCGATCCGAATATTGATGTCATAATCAATACGGCGATAACGGGTGATGGTAAAAGTTTAGCCGCAGCTTTAGAAACATTGCAGACATTTTGTTGTGCAATCTGGCTGTATCCTACCAATGAACTGGCGCGAGATCAAGAAACTCAATTTAAGCACTATATCGAACAATTCCAGCCCCAACATCAACCCCGCGTTGTGCGAATTAGCGGCTCGGAATTAGAGATATATGCAGAAAATGAAGGATTGAGAAAAGCAGCCGCGATCGCATCTCGCACAGGTCAATCAGAGATTGTATTAACAAACCCCGATATCTTGCACCATTTGCACCGAGGAGCCTATTTAAGCTCTAAAGATAGTCCCGATAAACTGTGGGGTCGCATCGACAAGGATTTTGACCTATTCATTTTTGATGAATTTCATGTTTTGGCGGCTCCTCAGATTGGCAGCGTCACCAATACCATGTTATTAATTCGTCATACCAACCGCCGGAAAAAGTTTGTATTTTTGTCAGCAACTCCAGACGAGGAATTAATTAAGAGACTAGAAACAGCAGGGTTTCGCTGTAAAAATATCGCTCCCTTAAAAGCAGGAAAATATCGGTTTCCCGATCGCCCTACTGAAATCGAACAGTTGAAATCCGACGGCTGGCGGCAGATATTGAGAGAAAGTACGCTGACTTTTGTTTCCCTAGAACCAACTTCAAAAGCTTCTGAAACTTGGCTGAAAGACAGTGCAAATCTCATCCTGAGTCACTTTAAAAAAAATCCGGGGAGTAAAGGAGCTATTATCTTGAATTCAATTGCTGCCGTCAAGCGGCTAACACCATTTTTTCGGGAATTGTTCCAGCCTCACGGTTTAGTTGTTGGCGAAAATACCGGGTTATCAGGACAGACAGAAAAAGAGCGATCGCTCTCGTCAGACTTAGTTCTCGGTACCAGCACAATTGATGTCGGGGTAGATTTCAAAATCAATTTGCTAATTTTTGAATCTGCCGATGGGGGCAACTTCATCCAAAGATTAGGAAGGTTAGGGCGACACGATGGCTCGGATCGCAATGGAGAGTTTATTCAGTTTAACAATTTCACAGCCCTAGCACTCATCCCTAATTTCTTAGTTGAACGCTTGTTTGCGGGTGACAATCCCATTTTAGAATCAAACGGGATTTATGACCGTCCTTTTTTCTATCAACAAATTCGCGATCAGTACCGCCAAATCAACAATTTTGAGGGATATTACTCGCGATGGGGTGCGGTGCAGTCAGTTCAAATTTGTTGGGAATTAGGCCACAAGACAATTAAACAGCAGTACGCAGACAGTCAGAAGGCTTTTCAGGAATCTTGTCAAAAAGTATTTAAAACTAGCTTCAAAAAAGTGGCAGGTGATATTAAACGGTGGGGCAGAGAGTGGCAAGAGCGATCGGGAAATAAGACAGGAAATCCGATAGTTGAGGATGCTAGCAGTTTTCGAGGTTCTAGTCCCCTGCAATGCGGCATCTACGATTTAACCGATTCCCATGAGGCAGACAAATTTAAAACTTACGATTTACCAGGAATTTTGAGCAACTTGGAAATCGAACCGATGACGGAAGCTGCATTTATGCGAATGTTGAACGAGACATCGGAACGCATTGGGCAACCAATTGCTAAAGGTCGATTTAAACACTGTCTTGCTTTTTTGAAGTTGCGTAGTTATCGGGAGGAAAGACTGAATTGGAAATTTACTTATTCTGAAAATTTAGAGCAAAATGCTTCTGTTTGGAAGGTTCAGGTTTTAACGGGGATTGAGGTTTTGCAACCTGAGAATTATTGGATCGGGGAAATCAACAAGCGTTTGAAAAAGCAAGCATTGGTTTGTTATGTGCTGCGCTATCCGGTGGCTGAAGTGCGATCGCGCCTGCGACTCCCGATGCACTTTCAGATTTATCCAATTTGCGATCGGTACAGTTTCCACGATACGACTGCACCTTACTCTATAGCGTTTGGACAGTCGGCGCTGTTGGTGGACACGCTGGCCCACTGGCTCAAGAGCAAGGGGGATGAAATATGGATTGCGTAGAAGGTCAAGCCCTAATAGGGGTTTTGCATTGTACAGAAGTCAATGCTGGGAAAGCATCCAACAACCTCAATAGAGTAGGCCATGTTTCAATCCCTGATAGGTATTTATACTTACTTGAGCAGTGCCAAGAAGCTTTGCTTTCCTACTGTGAGTTTAGCAGAAGAGAGCGAGTACGTCATAAAAAAAGCTTTTGTTGTTATGGCATACTCAATTAGCGAATGTATAATGAGAGGTGTTGTAATCCACGAGGAGAACTGCCCATGTCCCAGCAGAATCTTGACGCTGACCAACTACACCATTTGATTTGTGGTCTAACAGAAGACCTGAAACAATTCCGGCTGTATACCTCAATCTTAGGAAAATGTCAACAATTCTTAATAATTATCTACAATCAACAGGCTAAGATTCAGTCTCTTGAGGCTGAAAATGTTTATCTCACAAGTATTAACCGCGATCGAGCAGACAAAATTTCTGAATTGGAGTGTCTAGTAAATCCTTTTTCTCAAGATGGAAATGCTATTTGCAATGAATAATGTGTTTTCGGTACCAACATAGACTCCCTAAAGGCGCAAAATGGCTAAAAAACGTCAAAAACCAGACGAAGAGCACATACAACTCTCGTTATTCGATATCCAAGTGAATTTGAACTCAGAGCGATTGCATAATGCAGATGATGCAGATAATGCAGAGGATGCAGATGATGACTGGCTGCAAGATGAGGAATTAGGGTCAAGCTTTGAAACGTCCGATCGCACGCTCGAACCTCAAACTCGCGACTTGCTAACCCTCAAACTCTTGAGAGAAGCCATTCAGAGCCAAAATCCGGGCGATCGCGTCATGGCAGATTTTGCCGAGTACGTACTGCCAAATCTGCTGCGAGTGGCCATTGGTGTCACAGCCAAAGGTGGCAAATTTTTCGACGAACTCGATCGGCAAAAAGGCAAAGAGAATGTTAGACGAGACAATGCAGGCGATCAATCCCTAAATACTCACCTGCTAAATGGATTATTTCCCGCTAATTTAATTGAACAGCGGTTAGAAAAACTTGATACCACCGTGCAGCGATGCGTGGGAGAACAAGAACGGCGGCTAGTAATTGCTGGATTCATTCTCCACGACTTTGAAAAATTCCCAGATGTCCCCCAAGATTGTCGCAAGTTACCGTTAGAAAAGCACCGTCAAATTATTGATGAAAAAGTGCGACAGCTAGGAATAGATAGCTTCATCAATCCCGACAATCCAGATACTTATCGAGAATACATTGACGATTTGCTCTGCCTTGCTTATAACGCTCAGCGGCGTTGGGATACGAACTGGAATTTTTCGGAATTCGGGTTAAATCCAGTTTTGCGCGATCGCACGCTCCGCAGTCTCTCAGACTTAACCTGTTTAGCAGATTCCCTAGCATCAATTATCAAACATCCCCAAGATGCAGAAAATACCAGAATCAACGAGTTAATCCACAGCCTCAGCGACGGGAAATTAAAATTCACGTATCACACCATCGCCGAAAACAGAGGCGTACTTACCAATGTCGTCAATAACGCTTTAATGGAAGTACATACGGCGCTGAATACCGACGATTGCACATACTATGAACCATTGCTGTATCTGCCAACAGGTGTAATTTACCTAGCACGATCGGATGCTCCTGCTATTTCAACTTTAGACTTGCCCGAACGGGTAGTTAGCAACATTAAAAAGCTCTGCGCGGGACAGTTGCAACTGAGACAAACAGGCTTTGGCAGAGATGGTAAAGGCATGAAATATGCCGAGTATTATAACCTATTTTTTGATGCGCCTGATTTGATGTTAGTTGCCATCAATGCTACTTTACGCATTCTCAAAACCGGGAAAAACTCTGTTGCCAAAAGTCGCAGCGATAATCTGATAAAATTTCAGCGTCAGGATGTTTTGTCTGCCGATCGCAACTTCAACTTTGACGACGATCTGCGGATTGACCAAATTGCCGAACTTGGCGACTTAGTGAGTCGCAAGATTTGGGGTGAACAGGTTAATACCATCGAAGCTGCACGCAAAAAAGACAAAAAAATACCCGCACTACCTCATCTAGATATTGTCGATGAAATTGCTAAGTTTTGGAACCTGTCCGAGTATCTGCCAGCCCTGAGAGAAATTCAACGAATTAATGAACGCCTGAAAGAACTTAAGCTCAAAGGCAATACAGGCGGTGTTCCTTACGAATGGTACTACTTAGCAGCGAAGTACCTAGAACATCACCCAGGAATTGAGAATGTGCGGGAAGTTTGCGAACAGGCGATCGCCCACATTTCCCAAATGATTAAACCCATTCTTTCACGGTACAAATTGTCAGACGGTTGGGATGATTTGCGGCTGTGGGTAACATGGTACTATTTAGCAGCAAAGTACCTAGAACATCACCCAGGAATTGAGGATCTGCGGCAAGTTTGCGAACAGGCAATCGCCCACATTTCCCAAATGATTAAACCCATTCTTTCACAGTACAAATTGCCCGACGGTTGGGACGATTTGCGGCTGTGGGTAACGCGGGTTGTCATGTTACCCGGAAATACACCATTAGACACAGCATCCGCTGACGTATTTTTAGATGAGTTGGAACGCTACCAACTCGCTAAAAAACAGGGTAGAGGAAGACAGTTAATCTGTTCAATTTCCCATTCAGCTTACACGGTGACAGAACAAATGGAATCAGCCGTTTTGTTCACCCCTCAAGTTTACACTAACAAACAAATGTTGGGAGGTTCTAATGCAAAACGCAATATTTCCAGTATTGCAGGTTTAGAAATGATGCTGAGGCAGATTTTAATGAATCAAACTCAAGCTGTGGGCAAAAAATTTGAAGATGGCAAATATCGCTACCTCTATTTTTATCCCACATATTACTTCACCCCAGAGACAAATAAATTTCTGCAAAAAGCCTACATGAGCATTGCCCAAACCCGCTTTGATACCAGCATTCGCAATCATTTTATCAGCAAAGATTTGCAAGCCGATTTTGGGCGCGACCGCTACCAAAGCATCGATGCTTTTCTAATCGATGAAAACATCGAACCAGGAAAAGACCGCACCTTCAAACTTTCCTATCCCGAAGACCAACCCCTAACATTTTACTTCATGGCGCTGCCACCAGGTAAAGATGCTAGTGATACAGAATCTTGGGTTATGCCAGCTTGGCTAGCTTTTGCTTTCCCGATGATTCTGGATGTAAAAACCGTAGTTTCAGAGTCTCCAATTCCACCTTTTAACGACGGTGCAGAGTTTGAAGAAAGTGTATTTCTTGACAGTGCACCGCAAGCTTTTAGGGTGTTGACGAAGCGCGATCGCTTTCGCCTCGACTACATCCTAGAAGGTTGGGAGGAAAACGGCAAATCTTATTCTGCACCCTTGAATGTGTTAACCGCTGCTTATGCAATTCACCTTGATGTTAATGCCAAACAGGGGAAGTCCGGTTATGACTCCAACTGGGGTAAACTTACCGAGCTCGCCAAGGATTTTGAAACCAGCCCGCTTTATGTGTTTAGCTACCTAAATCAATGGGTTCGCAAACAGAAAAATGAAACGGCATCAATTCAAAAAATCAAGCTTTATGCTTATCATTTTTACCCTTGCTTTGACTCCTATGCCCACTATAATCATGAAGAGGAAAGATTGACTGTGACAACCGCATCAAGTTTAAACCACCCCCAAAAACTGACGGAATTATATCGCGAATTTTACCGTGCAAGTAAGCGATATAATCCCAAAGCTAATGCTGTGCTGAAACCGATTGATATTGCTGCTAAAACTATTCTGGAAGCCGATCGCAGTTTTTCTTTAGTTGTTGTTGTTGCTGCGGAAGTTTCAAAGCTGATGGATCGCGTTCACGCTTCTAATGCTGAAGGGCGCTGGATTTTCAGCAAGCGGGAGGAAGAACGAGAGGCAATTTTAGAATTTGCTCGATACTTTGTTGAGGAGGTATTTGAGAAGTCTTTTGCGGGCGATCGGGCCCGTTTAGCGGGTCGCCAAATTAACTTAATTCGCGACACCTGCGAATTCCTTTATCGTTTAGAAAATGACAAAGAAAATCGCGCTAAAGGTGACAAATTTCCTGATGAATCTCAGGATGAAGCTGACAATTAAAGCGGAAGCTCTTGTTTGACAAGCTACGCGCCAACTAAACAACTAACATTTTTACATAGGAGACAAATCATGGCTTTCTTGAAAACCGTCAACTCTAAATTTTTTCACACAGAAATTCCCTACAAACCAATGGGGAAATACGCTCACTTTCTGACTGTACGGGTGACAGAATCTTATCCTCTGTTTCAAACCGATGGAGAACTGAATAAAGCGCGGGTGAGGTCAGGAATTCAAGACCAAAAACCTATCAGCCGCCTTACCATGTTTAAGCGCAAGCAATCTACACCAGAACGTTTAGTCGGTCGCGAGTTGCTGCGTAACTACGGTTTTATGACCGCTGAAGATTGCGAATATAATGTCAAGTTTGCCATGAACAATCCTGATTGCATTATCTACGGATTTGCGATCGGTGACTCTGGTTCAGAAAAATCAAAAGTAGTAGTTGACACAGCATTTTCAATTACCGCTTTTGACGAATCTCACGAGACTTTTACCCTCAATGCTCCCTTTGAAAATGGCACAATGGCATCTAAGGGCGAAGCAGGTTCCAAGCCGGGGGAAGTTACCAGTCGCATCAATCAGCAAGACCACATTAAACCCCAGATTTTCTTTCCTAGCATTGTCACCCTAAAAGACCCTACGGAAGCTAGTTTTTTGTATGTTTTCAACAACATCCTCAGAACGCGGCACTATGGCGCTCAAACCACCCGCACAGGTAGAGTCAGAAATGAGTTAATTGGCGTGGTATTTGCCGACGGTGAAATTACCAGCAACCTCCGCTGGACGCAAGCAATTTACGACAAATTGCAGGGTGACGATAAACTTAATTCCAACAACCCTCTCAATGAAGATGATGTGATTGTGGCTGCTAGCGCTGCTATCCAAACATTAATGGCTGAGGAATTTATCGTGCATGAAGACTTGATTGGAGATAAGTTTACGCCATTACTGACAGAGGTTAAAGCTGTCATTGGCAATGAAGATGCCCTCAAAAAGATGTTGAAAAAAGCTGATGATGAGGCGAAATTTTATGCCGACAAGCACATCAAGAAAAAGAAAGCAGATGAGGAACAAACAGAAGCTAAAAAATCAGCAAAGGCAGGTAAGTAATAATGGTATTAATTTACCGCTGTCAAATCGAGTTGCACGATAGTTTGTATTTTGCAACTCGCGAGATAGGGAGACTCTACGAAACAGAGCCAGTAATTCACAATTACGCGCTTTGTTACGCCCTCGGTTTGGTGGATAGCGAAATCTATTCCACCACCGTTGCTGAAGAAGATTCCTATCGGTATTTTTGTCCCGAACAAATTCCTAAATACGAGCAGCATTTAACGGCGCTCAACCAACAGGGGATTTATGTCACTCCGGCGCGCTCTATCTCTCACTCATCCACTCTCAACACCTGGAAATACGCCAACAACAACTATCACGTTGAGATGGAAAAAACCCAGAAAAACATCCCCAGTTTTGGTAGAACTAAAGAAATTGCTGCTGAAAGCAAATTCGAGTTTTTCATGATTTCAGAAAAGCCTCTGAAACTGGCAAAATGGATTCGTCTGGGAAAGTGGATGAGCAAAGCTGAGTTGACAACTAAAGAAATTACCAACTTTGTATCCAAAAATGGCGATTTTATTTTCCCTTATTTGCTCAATCCCTTAGATGTGATGTTTTCCCATCAAGTCCTCAGCTACGACGTGGTGAATATGCCCCCAGTAAGTTTGATTCAAAATATCAAAATTCGCGGTCAACATTACCAGTTTGAAAATCTCCGAATTCCAGCCTGTATGGAATATCGCTTTCGGGCTAATTAACTTTCACAAAAAGGTTCGTAGTGAGGACTTCAGTCCTCAGCAGGACTAAAGTCCTCACTACAAACTTGGTGCATTTTATTTTTTTACTACCGACAAACGAGCTAGCAAACTATGCCGCACAGCCTCATCCTCAACCTTCTCCCACTCTCCCCAATATCCCCCGGATACCTAACGGGAAGACACCTCCACGCCCTCTTTCTCACCCTCGCGAGCTCCGTTGACAAAGAACTCGGCGATCGCCTCCACGATGCCACAGCCCAAAAATCCTTCACCCTCAGCCCTTTGCAAACTAAAAAATGCCCTTTCAAAAAACACCACTTCCTGCAATGGGAACACACAGAACCGATTCCAGAACACACGCTGTGTTGGTGGCGAATTAGTCTGCTGGATGACACTCTATTCGGCAAATTAACTAATCTTTGGCTGAATCTCAATCCCTCGAAGCCGTGGCATTTGGGCCCGGCGGATTTGATGATTACTAAGATTTTGGGAACGCCCCAAGTAGATCAGCCTTGGGCTAATGCTTGCGATTACTCTCAATTGTACGATCGCGCTTCTGAAACTAATCGCTTAATTGCCTTCAGTTTTGCGACTCCTACTACCTTTCGACAGGGAAAATTTGATTCAGTGATTCCTACTAGAGACTGCGTTTTTAACAGTCTCCTCAGTCGGTGGAACAAGTACAGCCCGATCGCAATTCCCGACCTGTCATTCGATGCACTTTATTCGACATTTGTCAATATCCGAAGTGAAAAATTGACTAACTATCAAAGCGATTTTGTCGGCATGGTTGGGGAGGTTAGTTATCGGATTTTGGGAGATGTGGAGCCTTTAGTGATTAAGCAAATTAACGCTTTGGCTGATTTTGCTGTTTACTGCGGGGTGGGGAGGAAAACTCCGATGGGGATGGGAATGACTCGACGAATAGTTGTTAATAAGAGTTAAACGGATTTTGAGGGCGGGCAAGATGCCAGAATTCCAGGGCGGGCAAGATGCCAGAATTCCAGGGCGGGCAAGATGCCCACCCCACAATAACACTAAACTCTTGTGGCACAGGCATCTTGCCTGTTGCTAATTCCAATTACTAATCTCCTACAAACCATCAAAATTATGAACGATTTTGATTACATTTCGATCGCACTTCTGAACCAATACTCCTACTGTCCCCACCGCTGCTGGCGAATGTCTTGCGCGGGAGAATTTGCGGACAACCAGTATACCATAGAAGGGACGACTTTGCACGATCGCGTTCACACTATGGGCGAGATCAACCGCGATGAAACTTGGCAGGTTCGCGCGATTTGGCTGAAGTCGGAGCGCTACAAACTGATTGGTAAGTCGGATTTGATTGAATCGGAGAATGGTGAATTGTATCCGGTTGAATACAAGCGCGGCAAGAAAGGGGAATGGGATAATGATGAGTTGCAAGTGTGCGCGCAAGCTTTGTGTTTGGAAGAGATGACGGGGAAAAGTATTGCGACTGGATATGTGTATTACGCGCAGTCGCACCAGCGGCAAAAGGTGGAGATTTGTGAGGGTTTGAGACAGGAGGCGATCGCAACTATTGAAAAAGTCGCTACTCTTTGGCGATCGGGAAATATCCCGTTACCAGTTTACACTGCTCGGTGTTCGGGATGTAGTCTTTCTTCCCAATGTATGCCCCAAGCTGCTAGCAAAGTCAACCGCTATCAAGAAGCAAGTTAACCTGCAATTAGGAGGATTCACAATGGGAACTGTTTACATTACGCCAGAAGATGCTTTTATCGGCAAATTAGACGAACGCCTTACCGTTAAAGCTGACAAAAAAACTCTGATCGACGTGCCATTAATTAGAATTGACGGTGTTGTTGTATTGGGACGGGCTACGGTTTCTCCGGCTGTGGTTGTGGAATTGTTGGAACGTCACATTCCTTTAAGCTTTTTGACGGCAAACGGACGCTATTTAGGGAGGCTGGAACCGGAAATGACTAAGAATATCTTTGTGCGAAAAGCTCAGTGGAAAGCTGCCGGTGAATCGGAACAAGCGGTGCATTTAGTCAGGGGGTTTGTACGGGGAAAGCTCAAGAATTACCGGACTACGTTGTTAGAGTGTCAGCGCAAATATTCTCAACCAGATTTTGAAAAACCGATCGCACAATTGAAAGAAGTAATTGCATCCGTTGATAAAACTTCAAATATTAATTCGCTGCGAGGATTAGAAGGAGCGGGTAGTGCGACTTATTTTGGCTGTTTCAATCGGCTGATTCGGGTGCCGGAATTTAGCTTTGAAGTTCGCCGCCGCCGTCCGCCTACCGATCCGGTAAATTCTCTGTTGAGTTTGGGATATTCTCTGTTGCGACACGATGTTCAAAGTGCGGTGAATATTATCGGGTTCGATCCGTATTTGGGATATTTGCATTTTGAGCGCTACGGGCGTCCTTCTTTAGCGCTGGACTTGATGGAAGAATTTAGACCTTTGGTAGTTGATGCTGTGGTGTTAGCAGCGATCAATTTGCAGAAAGTTTCTCCTAGTGATTTTACGGCTGAACCTTTGAGTGGCGCGGTTTCTTTGACGAAAGAAGGGTTGCACAATTTTTTGCGGCTTTACGAGCAAAAGAAACAGTCAAAGTTCAAGCATCCAGTTATGGGAAAGCTGTGCACCTATCAAGAAGCTTTTGAAATTCAAGGGCGGCTGATGGCTAAGTATTTGATGGGTGAAATTGACAAGTATCCGCCTTTGTTTTTGAAATAGGGAGACAATCAAGTTATGTTTGTTCTGGTTTGCTACGATATATCTGAGGACAACCGCCGCACTAAGATTCACAAGATTCTCAAGTCTTATGGGGAATGGAAGCAGTATTCGGTGTTTCATTGCGATGTGACGGATACTCAGTATGCCCAGATGCGCCAACGTCTGGGCCGGGTGATTAAGTCTGATGAGGATAGTATTCTGTTTCATTTTTTGTGTGCTTGCTGTCAGGGCAAGATTGAGCGGATTGGCGGCCGGGCCCCGCTGGATACTACGATCTTTATGGTGTGATTTTGCGTCTGGCTATAGGTGTTGAACGGAGGGGGTGAATTTTAATGGCTGAGAGCTTTACTAGGACTGGGTTTGCGGTGGTTTGTACCTGTCCGTGGTCAGACGCAAATGCTGAAAGCTTTACTGGGAGAGAGTTTGAGGTCTATTTGAATTTTGCCCCCTTGACAGGGCGATCGGTGAAATAGTATATTAATTTCATTCAGACGCAACTGAACCTTGAAAACCTTATAGTGCAAGCCTCCCAGACACCGGCGGCCGCAATCAAACTAAAACCCTATTAGGGATTGAAACGTAGAGATTCGTCGGCTTGTACTTCGGCTTGCTCATCTGCCGCAATCAAACTAAAACCCTATTAGGGATTGAAACCCTCGGCAACAAGCGCGCGCAAGGAATCCATACATACAGGCCGCAATCAAACTAAAACCCTATTAGGGATTGAAACTAGCTTGATTATTGGTGGATCGTATGCACTCACGCCGCAATCAAACTAAAACCCTATTAGGGATTGAAACTGAAAAATAATAATCAAAAGCTTAACCAATATGCCGCAATCAAACTAAAACCCTATTAGGGATTGAAACAGCTATTTTTGGCCTTTCCCCCCGGCCGCGCAGTGCCGCAATCAAACTAAAACCCTATTAGGGATTGAAACTAATCTCTGCTGGAACCCACCAGGGAACAATTCTCGCCGCAATCAAACTAAAACCCTATTAGGGATTGAAACCCGCCTAGTGTTGCCATCCACCAACAGGGCTAGACGCCGCAATCAAACTAAAACCCTATTAGGGATTGAAACTCGAGCTTTTTGAAAGCTGCTAGCAACCAAGCGGGCCGCAATCAAACTAAAACCCTATTAGGGATTGAAACTTGCCGAGATTCGAGCTTGACCGCGCACAATATCCCGCCGCAATCAAACTAAAACCCTATTAGGGATTGAAACGCGAATATGCCAAGTCTTTTCATGCACACTCACTAGCCGCAATCAAACTAAAACCCTATTAGGGATTGAAACCAAAGAGCATCTGGATGCAGCCAATCATCAGAATGCCGCAATCAAACTAAAACCCTATTAGGGATTGAAACCATGGTGCTTAGTAGACCGAAATCAACGGCTCGGCCGCAATCAAACTAAAACCCTATTAGGGATTGAAACTTCATAGTAGTAGGGTAAGTGAAGTAAAGGATTCAGCCGCAATCAAACTAAAACCCTATTAGGGATTGAAACGGAGAGACTCTTTCTTGAGTTGCCAGTGCTCCACGCCGCAATCAAACTAAAACCCTATTAGGGATTGAAACAACAATGAAGATGGGTGCGACCACTTATGAAGGCACACGCCGCAATCAAACTAAAACCCTATTAGGGATTGAAACGGCGGTAAGCCTCACCGCTAGAGCTTTATCCCCCCAGGCCGCAATCAAACTAAAACCCTATTAGGGATTGAAACTTACTTTTTTCCACCATACCTATCGAATACCAAGCCGCAATCAAACTAAAACCCTATTAGGGATTGAAACGAATTCTCCGAATAGAAAGATTGATTGAGGCCTCAAGCCGCAATCAAACTAAAACCCTATTAGGGATTGAAACCAGAGCCACGCCGGGCGAAGGGCCGTCTTTAAAGCCGCAATCAAACTAAAACCCTATTAGGGATTGAAACATGAATCGCTGGCAAGCAATCTACCCGCAATTAGAGCCGCAATCAAACTAAAACCCTATTAGGGATTGAAACCAAGGGTTGGTTCATCTGGGGGGGGGTTGCGAGCCGCAATCAAACTAAAACCCTATTAGGGATTGAAACGAAATCGAAGTAAGGCACGCAAGTCTGCCATTTTGGTGGCCCGATTTTTTCAGCCGCAATCAAACTAAAACCCTATTAGGGATTGAAACAGCTTGTTATTTTCATCAGTATTGGGAGGCCTTGGCCGCAATCAAACTAAAACCCTATTAGGGATTGAAACACGACGGCCATCACCGCACTCATATGCTCTTCAATCAGCCGCAATCAAACTAAAACCCTATTAGGGATTGAAACGAGCTTTGCCGAGGCAAGTGGATTGCAATCTTAGGCCGCAATCAAACTAAAACCCTATTAGGGATTGAAACACAGTTACATGGCCGGGCATCCACACACTGATCGCCGCAATCAAACTAAAACCCTATTAGGGATTGAAACGGGCTAGTAGAAGCTATCGAGTGGGAGCATAAGCGCCGCAATCAAACTAAAACCCTATTAGGGATTGAAACTTTTGCCCAGTTAGCGCTAGATGGCGCAGCCGTCCTCCACATCGCCGCAATCAAACTAAAACCCTATTAGGGATTGAAACAGCATGAAAGAGCCAAGGGTATTGTGCGCGGTCAGCGCCGCAATCAAACTAAAACCCTATTAGGGATTGAAACGACCGCTAATATGGTATCCCTAGAAAGGGATGTATTGGCCGCAATCAAACTAAAACCCTATTAGGGATTGAAACCTCAACCTCATTAAGGCTCGAAAGGGCTTGCGCGAGCGCCGCAATCAAACTAAAACCCTATTAGGGATTGAAACAAGGGGGCTAACCACAATCCCGACGGCGTACCTCTGAGCCGCAATCAAACTAAAACCCTATTAGGGATTGAAACAATTTTCTACTCAAAGGACAAGGGAGACGCAGTGCTGCCGCAATCAAACTAAAACCCTATTAGGGATTGAAACCAGGAATGAAGATTTCCGCTGGAATTCAAACATCTATAGCCGCAATCAAACTAAAACCCTATTAGGGATTGAAACATTATTAAGAAGTAGGTGAACACACTCTTTCTGAGCCGCAATCAAACTAAAACCCTATTAGGGATTGAAACCCACTATGGCAAAGAAGCCCTCTAAATTAATATTGCCGCAATCAAACTAAAACCCTATTAGGGATTGAAACGAACGGCGTGCAGCGGAAGGATACATGGAACTCAGCCGCAATCAAACTAAAACCCTATTAGGGATTGAAACACCACTGCCATCACCGCACTCATATGCGCTTCAATCATGCCGCAATCAAACTAAAACCCTATTAGGGATTGAAACTTCTTCGGCATCCGGCCTATCTTGCTCAAATGGAGCCGCAATCAAACTAAAACCCTATTAGGGATTGAAACCTAAGCAAGTTAAACGCAGCTTAGCCAAGCTAGAGCCGCAATCAAACTAAAACCCTATTAGGGATTGAAACTTAAAGCTCTTTTACAGACTTATGGGAGCCTTAAACGCCGCAATCAAACTAAAACCCTATTAGGGATTGAAACATCGGCGGTAAAAACCGCAGCCTCGCGAGCCGCTGTCGAGCCGCAATCAAACTAAAACCCTATTAGGGATTGAAACAGGCTTTAACTCATCTGACACCGACCTTGCGTACCGTGCCGCAATCAAACTAAAACCCTATTAGGGATTGAAACATCCTAGAAATTTTGGAGGGAGTATGAATGAATTTGCCGCAATCAAACTAAAACCCTATTAGGGATTGAAACACAGATGCGATTATTCGGTGGGGGAAACTCTGCCGGGCCGCAATCAAACTAAAACCCTATTAGGGATTGAAACTTAAAGCGAAAAAATAATGCAGGTATGTGGGATGGCCGCAATCAAACTAAAACCCTATTAGGGATTGAAACCCGGAACCAATCTTTGAATATCTGCCAGTCACCACGCCGCAATCAAACTAAAACCCTATTAGGGATTGAAACATACTGCAATTGCACGATAAAGCGTATTCTTTGCCGCCGCAATCAAACTAAAACCCTATTAGGGATTGAAACCTGGTTCATCCAAAGTATCCTCATCCGGAGCCGGGCCGCAATCAAACTAAAACCCTATTAGGGATTGAAACTCATGTTCCCTTGCCAGATTCAAAGAACGCACTGGGCCGCAATCAAACTAAAACCCTATTAGGGATTGAAACTCATTTTGTTTATCCAGTGTAAACTTCAACTGTTAATGCCGCAATCAAACTAAAACCCTATTAGGGATTGAAACATAAACAATTAGTAGAAGCAGAAAAAGAACAGAAAAGCCGCAATCAAACTAAAACCCTATTAGGGATTGAAACTTGTCCATAGCTAATACCAATTTCACAAAATTTTGCTACAATTATTTATACTACACAAATTATCTTTCCTAAACATAACCCCCCACCTGATACTCCACCTTGCTGTTTCCCTACAGATGAAATCCTCTAATTTCGGTAGTAGCAATACTTTTCATCCTTGGTATTAGTTAGGGATTTTTTGAGCGAGCGACGCATCCTGTGACTATTAATAATCAGCAATTGGTAATTAGCAATCAGTAACCATAAATTACTAATTACCAATTACCCATTACCAATTCCTTACTTCATCACTTGCCAATCCATAATCCGCCACTGTCCATCTTGGCGGATTAAGTCGTAGCGGATACGTAGGTTTTCGTTGCGGGAAGTAACTAGCTGATCGCGATCGAACACTTCGGCCTTTTCGCTTACCTGCGCTTGTACTTCCGCCCGATCGGGATTTGTCGGATTTGTCTTAACTCCTTTAACTTCTAGCTTGTGTACATAACGCTGGTGGGCGTTATTTTTCTGTTGAGCTTCCGCCATCAATTGCCAGCGAGACAAAGCCGGTTCCGTGAGAACTTGCTTTAATTCTTCCACAGCGTGGTTTGGGCCCAAAGCCGCTGCTTTCGCTGACAGCCAGCTTTGAACTATTTGTCCTGCTGCTTCGTCAGTGATTTCTCCCGATACTGGGGCGGGGGCGCTGGGTTCTGGGGCCGCAGTTAAGGCGGGGATTTCTATGGGCGGTGCTTCCAGGCTGACGGAGGGTTGTTCTCCTTGCAGGGATGGGCCTGAGAGAGCTTGCATCGCGTTAGCCAACAGACTGAGTATTAACCACAGCATTAAGAGACTCAGGACGATTGCGATTACAAGCAGGGCCAGCTTGTTTGGTGGCATGGACTTGACTTGGGCGGAAATTTGGGCTGCTATGGTGCGCGCCCGATCGGCAAAACTGCCTGTTAACCCCTGACCGATCCCTCCGCTGCGTCGGCTTGAACTGTGGCTCCGGCGCGGTTTGGAGGTCGAGGCTGCGGGGCGTCCCGCCGTAGTTGTCGGGAGAGAGACGGCCGCCACTGCCCCGATTCCTGCCGCCGTTGCCTGGTATTTCGGCGCTGAATCTGCGCTGGAGGTGTCTGCCGGTACGGGGGTCAAGCTGACACTACTGGCTACCTGTTTGGCTGCGGGCGGCTGTGTCGTCGCGGGCGGGCGATCGCCAGTTGGTTGCAGTCGTCCCTGGGGTTTGCCCGATCGGGGCTGCACCACAACCCATTCGTTGGCCGTTTCTGCATCCGAAGGCAAAGCTTCTAAATAAGCTTGGACTTTCGGGTCAGCAAAATAATCTTTCAAAGAGACTGACTGGTTTGCCAAGTCGCGGAAGTGAGGAAACACTTCTTCTTGCAGCCAGTGTTCGGCGTACAAGCACAGTCCCGGCAACAAATCGGGAGAATCTTGGGAATGCTCGCGAATGAAGGCGAGGGGTTCTTTTTCCGAACTGAGTTCGAGAGCTCTGCTGGCTTCTTCTGTTTGGCCCAGCAGCAAGGAACACACGGCTTTTTCGAGGTGAACGTCTTGGCGGCGGCCGAGCTGCATCAGCATCAGCTTGGCGCGGCGGATCATCGCGGGCTGTCTGGCCGCAAATCCTTGGGCTAACAGGGTGTAGACCGAGAGGTAAGTGGCGACTGCGGAGGGGCGGCCGGCTTCAGCTTCAAATAGGGTCTGCTGCTCGCTACTGGTTAGGTGTTTGCGTAGTTGCTGGACGAAGCGGAGGAAGTCTTCTATTCCTAAACCGGAGCGATCGTCCCCCGATCCATCGATACCGCCCCGTTCTTCGAGCATTTCTCGCAGGATTTGCAGTCCTTGGCGGCGCTCGGAGACTTTTTCTTCGGGGAGCGATAGTAATTCTAAAATGTTGTACGGACGGAGTTTGTATATATCGGTTTGCATTTCACCCCTCACGCTTGGAAATAAGCTTTCGCGCAGCAGCAGTTCTTGACCTGCGTCTAGTGATTTGGCGGCATTTTGGTATTGACCTTGTTGCCACTGTTCCCGGCCGAGTTCTAGGCAGGCCAGGGCTACGGTTAAAACTATGTCGGGCCGCACGAGCTGCGGGTCGCCGAAGCGGGCTTCGTCGATCGCGATGCTGCCATTGTTGAGATACGGGCGCCCCAGCTTCTGTACGAGTTCGTATTCCCCCAGTTCTTGCAGTACGAGCAGGGCTCCTACGAATTGGTTGTCATCGATTTCAATACTTGGAGTGTGGGGGTCGGGAGCAGCGTCTAAGGCTTTAGACTCTGCCGCAACGGTTTCTCCTGCATCTTGCAGGAATGTGGCTTGCCCAGATGAGGTTTTCAACCTCTGCTTGGCTGCAATTGCTGCTTCCGACTCTCGATCGTATGTTTTGGCTAAAAAATTGGCATCATAAGCTTTGCGCCCGTCTGAGTCTGACAGAACGGCGCAGGCTTCATCGATCAATTGTTTGCGGGCGACGATCGCAACTTCGGAATACTCCCGGCGCGGAAGTTGTAAAGTGCGATCGCGGTGAGCCTGCTGCAACTGTTCGGCAGTAGCTTGAATCGGTAGACCCAAAATCCGGTAGTAATCTAGTGGAATTAACACAGCGTCCACTTCCCCAAAGCGCTAGCAACTGAATTAGCCTATCTTAGGTGATGCTCTCACATCAAATTAAAAAAATATGATTTTGATCTGAGCTTCTGAGTCCTGTTAAGGATATCGAGAACTTCCTTCAAGGTACTCCGACTGTTTCCCTCTAGGGCGTTTTAGAGTGAGGTTGGCATCCCGCCCCACTTTGAACAAGACCGATCTTAAGTTTTAGACACAACCGCAGTGGGTCGATGTGGCAGTTGGCTCTCCCAATTTTGGCAAATTTCCCATACTAAGCTCATTTTAACAATCCTTGTAACTGCTGCGCTTGAAAATGGGCGACCATTTTCTGCTGCGGTTGTGTCCAATCTCGGTTTACAGTGATTTGAGTATGGTTCGATTTAAGCTGTCTAGTTCGCCGATCGGGTATTAATTTTTTATGGCTGAGGAACGGGTTTTACCAGTTTTTGACGCACAGAGCGTAACTATTTCTCGCGATGAGGGCTTGATGCTCTACGAGGATATGGTTTTGGGGCGTTTTTTTGAAGACAAGTGCGCTGAGATGTACTACCGGGGCAAAATGTTTGGTTTTGTCCACTTGTACAACGGCCAGGAAGCTGTCTCGACTGGCGTGATTCGATCGATGCGCCGGGATAGTACGGATTATGTCAGCAGCACCTACCGCGATCACGTTCACGCTTTAAGCGCGGGCGTACCGGCGCGGGAAGTGATGGCGGAGTTGTTCGGGAAGGAAACCGGTTGCTCGAAGGGCCGCGGCGGTTCGATGCATATGTTTTCGGCAGAACATCGGCTGTTGGGAGGTTATGCTTTTGTGGCTGAGGGGATTCCTGTAGCTACGGGGGCGGCTTTTCAATCGAAGTATCGGCGCGAAGCTTTGGGCGATGAGAGTTCCGATGGCGTAACAGCTTGTTTTTTTGGCGATGGTGCTGCAAATAACGGGCAGTTTTTCGAGTGTTTGAATATGGCTGCTTTGTGGAAGTTGCCGATTCTTTATGTTGTGGAAAACAACAAATGGGCGATCGGCATGGCCCACGAGCGAGCTACTTCTGACCCCTTGATTTACAAAAAAGCTCATGCTTTTGGCATGGCTGGATTCGAGGTTGACGGGATGGATGTTTTGGCCGTGCGGGAAGTCGCCAAGGAAGCCATAGCACGGGCGCGGGCTGGCGAAGGCCCGACGCTCATCGAGGCTTTGACTTATCGCTTTCGGGGTCATTCTTTAGCCGATCCTGATGAGTTGCGCTCTAAGGAAGAGAAGGAATATTGGTTCCCCCGCGATCCGATTAAGAAGTTGGCTGCTGATTTGATCGATCGAACTTTGGCTACTGCTGAGGAATTAAAGGCGATCGACAAAAAGATCGAAGCTGTAATTGATGATGCGGTAGAGTTTGCGGAGAACAGCCCCGAACCCGATCCGAGCGAATTGTATCGCTATATCTATGCTGAAGATTAGTCATTCAGTTGACAGTTGACAGTTGACAGTTGACAGTTGACAGTTGACAGTTGACAGTTAACAGTTGACGAAAGAAGGAATAGGATTGGAGTAATGAATAGTCTTCGTTTAATTTCCCCCTAAAAGGGAGAGACTTTAAACCAATTCTTTCTGGTAATCTTTAGAGATATTTTGCGTGCGGTTGCAGCCTACAGGTTAAAACCTGTGGCTGCACCAATGTGCAAGATATAATTGAAGGTATACTTTCTATACGCAAAGAGAGGCGGTATGATAAATATCGATCGCAATCTAAGTCAAATAACCAAAAATATGGGTGCAGTTCGAGTCAAAGTCAAGCTAACCAATGCCATTGATGAAGGCTTGGTTAATCGAGGATTGCTCAACCCAAATCTTCTGCGCGTTTACGAAGCAGAAGCAGTGATAAATACTGGCGTAGTACGCACAGCAATTCCCGTAGAAGTTTGTGAACACCTAGGTTTAAGAATTCGGAGTCAGGAAATAGCAAAGTATGCTGATGGCCGACAAGAAATAGTAGAATTGACTGGGCCTGTGATTGTGGAAATCGAAGGGCGCGAGACGATTGAGGCGGCAATGGTTTTAGGCGATATCGTGCTAATCGGTCAAACTGTGTTAGAAACTTTAGATTTGCTAGTAGATTGCAAGAATCAGCGTTTAGTTCCAAATCCCGAAAATCCCGAAAGACCTGTTTTGAGAGTTTAAGCAATCTCAAAACTTTAAACTATTTTTGGCACAGGCCGCAACCTTCCCGCGACTTCTACACTCGGCCAACTGGGATCGAAAGTCAAATTTTCCAAAGTTCCATCGCTACCAATTACAAACGTATCCTCAATTTTTGCTCCCGACAAACTCGGATTCCAAGCCACAGCCATATTTACTGCTAAAATCTCTGAAGTAGCCGGATTCCCCACAATTTCCCGCGCTAAATATCCGGTAGTTCCGCCTTGATGGTGTTCGCGAATTGCTTGAGGATATCCGTGCTGTTCGTAAGCTGTTTTTAGGGTATCATAAACCGCATTCAGCGATACTCCCTGGCGACAAGAATCTAAGGCGGCTGCTTCAATTTCTCGGACTTGTCGGTGTAACTCTGAATGCTGTTTTTCCAAAGAACCAAAACAGACAAATCGGGTTAAATTTGCATACAAACCGTTTCCCCTAGCGCAGAATACTAACATGGCTTGCTTCCCGATTTGTTCGGCGGTAGCGGTGGCGTGGCGGTATAGCGGTAAACGTCTTTCTCCAGCCACTAATGTCAGGGCTGGATGCAAACCTCTCGCCCACAAAGCCTCTGCACCGGCACCCGCTAATTGATATTCTGTCCATTCCGGTTTGGCGGCTGAAAGTACCTCTGTCATCGCTTCGCTGGCTAAACGCCCGACTCGCCGATATCGCTCTAATTCGCTTGACATCATTGTCTGTTTGCGAGACTGTAAAGATGCGATTATTGGTGTTTCTTGGGAATTTGGTCGATCGCTCATCACGTTACCGCCCGCAGTAATTTCTTTGACAAAAGCTTCGCGCTGTGCAACATCCGCCCAAGGATAGATGTGCATTTGAAAGTTGGCTGGAACTTCTTCATCTTGCAAGCGCTGGGCTTCGATTTCATCTGTCAGCACAAAAGCATTTTCGGCGGTAATTAATATTTCTGCAACTCCGGTTTCTGCGGTAAGCAATACTGTATGGGAACCGCCGGCGGTAGCCCAAGCAAACCAATCAGTGCCACGCAACCGCAGGGCGATCGCTCCTGTTTCGGTTAAGGCTTTGCGGATGAATTCGAGTTTGCTGTCAACTTCTGGGTTTAATGAGTTTATCATAAAGCAATTGATATCGAGTTAATTCTTCAATTCTTCAATCTTTCAATCCAAAATCTAAAATAGATTGACCGTTACTGCTTGCAATTCTTTAGCCTTTTCTTCCGGTAAAGCATCGTTAGCAAACATTCCGGCTGCTAGTTCGGTTCCTGCTAAGTATTTTAGCCGATCGCTCGATCGATATGGCGGATAAAACTCAGCGTGCAGATGCGCCTCCGGGTGAGGCTTTCCGTCTGTGGGCGCTTGAAACCAAGCCATCAAATAAGGGAATTGGCGCTGCCACAAACCGTCGTATTTGAGGGCGACTGTTTTTAAGGCTTTGGCAAGTGATTGACGCTGTTTTTCGGTAAGATCGATAAATGTGGCAACGGGGGCGATCGGGGCAATCCACACTTCGTAAGGATAGCGGGCGCAAGCGGGCACAAAGGCGATCGCATCTTCGTCTAAATACAAAATTCGCTGTTTGTCAGCAATCTCTTTTTGAATCAAATCTTGCAGCAAACCGCTACTATTTTTTTGATAGTAAACCGACTGACATTCTAACATCCGCGCCGGCACCGGTGGCACGAACGGATAAGCGTAAATTTGACCGTGGGGATGGTGCAAAGTTACTCCAACTTCGACACCGCGATTCTCAAACGGTAAGACATATTGAATTTCGCGATTGCTGCCAATCACTGAAGTGCGATCGGCCCATACTTCTAACAGCAATTCTAAGTGACTCAACTCCAAAGAACCCAAAGAAGCTTGTGGATCTTGAGTAAATACTACCACTTCGCAAATGCCGTTAGCGGGCAGAGTTTCGACAATACTTGTAGGTGCATTATTTGCCTGCAAACTCATCGATGGAAAGCGGTTGTCAAAAACTGCTACGTCGTATTTTCCCTGGGGTAATTCTGTGGGAAACTTGGGGTTAATTGTCGCAGCCAGCGGATTGTATTCCGGCGGCGGCATGAATGTTCTGCCCTGGCGGTGGCTGGCATATGCTACCCATTCCCCGCGCAAAGGATGCCAGCGAAAATGTGGGTTTGCTTGTACGGGCTCGTTGCTGGGACTTACCGCCACGATGCCTTCTGGGATTGGGTAGCGGCTGTAGAGTGTGAGTGGGCGGCCGTCTGGTTTTTGCAATATTTGGGAGTGCATTTTTTTCGGCGGGCGATCTGTTTTGAGAGATTTTATAATTCTAACTTCCTGTGTCGAAAACCCGCCCCTATCTAAAGTCGCAAAGTGCATGAGAAAGCGATCAACGCCTGGTTTTGGCACAGATGAAAGTCTAGGTAGAAAATAGTAGTGAAAGAGCAAAACTTCCAATAAATGTCAAACTAGACCAGTTGGTATCCTGAGTTTGATGCGCTTCAGGAATAATTTCTTCGACGACGGCTGTGATCAGAGTTCCTGTTGTAAATGCCAGCACAACTAGCTTAGGAAGCTCAGATTGTCCGCGCAATCCCCAATAACCGAGAGTTGCACCCAGCCAAACCGGGATCAGAAAGGCAGCCAGCAACAAAAATCGCTGTCCGCGCGGCATATTTTGACTTCTAAACTCTGCATTGGTCACAAATCCTTCTGGAATGTGAGCAACGACTCTCGCCGATGCCAGCGTTATTCCTAAATGTTCCGAAATTGTCAGACTGGTTCCAATCATTAATCCATCGCCAAACAAATCGATCGCAATACTGAGAAATATCACCCAACCAACCGTATTATGATCGATTCCCTGTAGGCGGTTCTTGCTCAAGTTGAGAAGTTGATTAACCCATACAAAAAAAGCTCCTCCAATGAACAGTGCCAGAATCGTTGCCCAGACTGGCTTAGCTGAAACAACTCTGGGCAGCAGTTCGGTGGAGGCGATCGCCAGTAGCACGCCAGCAGCAGAGTGCAATGCCAGTCCTAATGTTTTTTTTGATAACGGTAATGCTTCGGCAAGCATCGCACCGATGAAGTTACTGACAACAGGTAAGGCTGAAAGTATGAGAACAAAAATAAATGCCTGCATGACTTGTCAACCTATCTAGAACCGTGAGTATCAACGGGGAGTGGCTGTGCGGTCAAAATGGCTTCAATCTGAGGATTTGCCCATGCTGCTGCAATCTTTAAAAAATCAGGATCGTCATTGACGCAATCTAGCCGCACATAAGTTACAGTTGGATACTTACTGCGTAAAGATTGAATGGCATCCTCCACATCAAGAATGGTTTCATAATTCTCAGTTGCCCAACCGAGTGGTTTAAATACAATCGCTTGGGCACCTGCTTTAATCAAGCTTTTTGCAGCTTGTTTTATGTCGGGTTGTGACCAATTGATGAACGGCATATCATGATTAATCCAGCCAATCGAGATTAACGGATATCGCTGTTGCAATTGCGATCGCACAGCATCACAAAGTGCTTGTCCATCAATCACACCAGTCAACAGTCCTTTGGCTCGCTCTGGCCCACCATGAACGGTGAGTATAATGCCAATTCTAGACTCAAAAAAGCGATCGGCAAAAAGTTCAGTCAGCGTTTCCTCAAGTTGATGCACTATCAAATCAACATAAGCAGGTTCAGTTGCAAACGATGGAATGTAACGGACTGATTTAAATGGAGAGTGTTGAGGATGATTTTGAGGTGCGTTTGCTGCAATAACTTCATTGACTTGTTCGATCGCAATTGCTCCCGTAAAGGCAGAATCGACAACCAGCAAAGGATAGATCAATAAATTCCCAAAGCCCTGCTGAATCAGGTCTGCGACAACCTGCTGCACAAAAGGTTGACAAAAATAAAATCCCTTGAACACTTGCACGCGATCGCCCCATCGGTCTTGCAACTGTGTTTCAATGCCGAGGCGCTGTTTTTCAAATATCTCATTTTCCGGTGACATGAACTGATGATGCTTGACCCCAAAATTGTACAAATCTTGAAGCGCCAGAAACTTGCCAGCCAAGGGGTACAGCCAATCTGGGATTGGCACAAACTGAGCCGCGATGTACTTAGTTGCAGCTTGATTGTAGCGACTCAGATCGCGGTAAGATTGCACTTCACCATAACCTGCCAGCAACACTGCAACGCGATTTTCACTTTGAGCGGCGGCGGAATCTGTCGATTGAAATTGATGATTAATCATTGGATTATTGGGTTGAATGTTAAATATTTCAAAAGCGGTTTTGTTGCAAAAAATATTGCAGAACAAAGACTAGATCGGCATCAAATTTGATTAATGGTTATGGACGAATCAAGAACAAAGAAACCAGTTTTTTTACTGAATCTGCGGGTTGCAAAGAAGTATTTTTGTGAAAAAACCCGGTTTTTTACCACCCATGCGTAAGTCATGAAGATGACAGAACCAATATTTTCTCAAGTCAAGACTCCAATGCTTTTAGCCTGGCCCGAAGTTGGGCGATTTCCTGCGCCATATCTACAACCATTACCGCCCCTACGAGATTTAGTCCTAAATCTTGGCGCAACCGTTGGATTTGACCAATGCGCGAAATTTCCCGCGCGTGTAGCATTGAGCCGATCGGCTCAATCAACCCGATTTGCACAAATTGCTCAATTATCATCGTTGAAGTTTCCGTCACGAAAGCTGCATATTCAAACGTATACAGCCGATCGCCATTTTCGGAAACAACCATAGTGGACAAGCTAAATTCCGTCATAGTCTCACCTCTTCTATTGCAGAACGCGGGTTAAAATTGCTACTCGCCTTAATTTTTTCATAACACTCCTGCTCGATTTCACTCAACTCCTTCGGAGACACGATCAGAAGTTTCACAATTAGATCGGTGCGATCGCCTTTCGGTAATATCCAACCCTTGCCGCGCAGTCGCAGCGATTGCCCGGAATTTACCCCTTTCGGCACAGTCATCATCACACCCCCATCTGGCGTTGGCACTTGCATTTGAGTACCTAAAACAGCTTCATCTGGGCGAATAGGAACCTCGCAAGTTAAGTTATCACCTGAAAACTTAAAAAAGGGATGGGGAAATAGTTCGATTGTCAGATACAAATCGCCTCGCTGTTGAGAAAAAGGGCTGACGCGACCTTTTCCTTTCAGCCGAATCCGACTGCCTAATTTAGCACCTGCGGGAATGCGAACGTTAAGGGTTTCATCGTCCAACTGCAAGCGTTTCTGCACGCCGTGAAATGCTTCTGAAAGCGAAAGCGCGATCGCCGCTTCAGTATCAGGTGCAGGTGCTTGAGTGCGAAATCCCGCAAAATCATCAGCCTGATTCGAGGTGCGCGAATGAGTTTGTCGCGATCGAGTTTGGCCACCGCGACCCAGCAAATCCTTGAGAAAATCATCAAAATTGCTGTATTGATCGAAATTGGTGGACGGATCGAAATCAAATCCCCCGGTATTCGTGCTACTTCCTCTAGGAGGAGCGCCGCCAGCCCCTGCTTGCTTCCAGTGCTGCCCAAATTGGTCATACTTGCTGCGCGTTTCAGGATTTGATAAAACCTCGTTGGCTTCATTCAAATCTTTGAACTTATCCTCAGCTTCTGGATTGCCGGGATTCACATCTGGATGATGTTTGCGGGCAAGTTTGCGATATGCTCGCTTGATTTCTTCAGGAGTTGCAGTTTTGCTAACTCCCAGAATGGTGTAGTAATCTTTGAAGTCGGTTGCAGTTGGCATGATTTAAATTACTGAAAATCCAATTATTCTGCACTAGGAACATCGTTTGTCAGTGATAAATCTCCTTCTTCACTGACTTGTTGAAAGTCTTCAGTTGTGGTAAACCGCTTTGCCTCTGTTGGATCTGTGGCTGGATTGCCAGCAAAATTGGTCGCTGCTGAGCGATCGATCGCAGAAGGATCGATTTGTGCTCCAGCCTCGGCTTCGGCGGCCAACAGTGCATTACCTCCAGCATAATGATTTTTTCCGGCGATCGTTTGTAGAGCTTCGGCGGCGGCTTGATTGGGAACTGCTGCTTGAGCTATCATTGATTCGTCATTCATGATGGGAACCTCTTGAGTTGTGGTTTAGTTTGCTTATTTTAAACTAGAAAATCAGCATGATTTGTGATTAATTGGCTTGCTTTATTATAACTGATTAAAAACGATCGGCAACAATGCTACTGGAATCAAAATTTGCGCGATGGCAATTGTCGTATCCATAGATTGGACGCTCCTCATGTATGTTAATTGCGATCGGTCAAAACATCCCGAATCGTTATAGCAACATTTCTAAGATTAGACTGACCAAGTTTTTTCCCTCAACTCAACAATCTAATCACGAGAAGCAGAAGTGCAACTGCAAGCAAGCCACCATAGAATATGAACATCCGATCGCCAAACCACTTTGGCAAAAAGAAAATGTCGGTTGTTTGACCGTGATAAGATTCCAAGCTTTCAGCGTAAGTCGTCAGGGGACAAGTCCAATTGTTGGCGATGAGAACGATGACTTCGATCGCGAATAAAGCAACGGCAATCCATGTGAGAATTGAGATTTTGTCAGCAGTAACCTCATATAATATAACTGCCATGATTACATTGAAGAATATGAAGATTGCGGAATGAACGAATCTGATGAAGGCGATAGAGTTCAGCATAAAATATTTGACTCCATGAGATTTTACCTACTCAGCCGATCGCACATCATTTATCTCTGTTTATTTTCCCAATCCCTTCAGCCTGGCTGTTGACGATTTTCGGGCTACCATAGTAATTGATTTCCCCTACACCAGATGTCTTTGCATCCAGTTTCCCCGTCACATATATATCAACATTACCTACTCCAGTCGAATTTACCTTCGCGTTTACAGTATGTAAATTCTTCGCGTCTAAACTTCCGACACCCGATAATGTAATATCTGCTTCCTTTGTTTCACCAGATGCACTGAAATCCCCGACACCATTCACCACTATCTCCAATCGGTCGTTCTTTACATTTGATAGATTAGCTTTACCTACTCCATCGAAGACAAACTTTTTAAGATCGGGAGTGGATATAATAATTTGTAGTTTTTGCTGAGGATTGTATCCTTTAGTGGGTCGGATGTACAAAGTACCATTTTTAACTTTAGTAGTAATTAATGGGATGATGTTATCATCGCCACTAATTTCGAGACTCTCCTGCCCTTGAGAACGCACTTGGATCGAACCAACATAGTTCGCGTCTAGAGAATCGAAGGAAGCAAGCGATCTTTTCTCGGTCTTAACATTACCACTTCCTTTGACGTTGGAGGTGTTACTAATGAGATTGCATCCCGCCAAGCCGATAACTAATCCAATGCTGAGCAGTGTCAATATTTTCATGGGGTCTTTCTTTCACTCAAAACATAGGTCATCAGGAACAAGATAAGCGCCATGAAATAGTTCAGAAGTCCCTAGGCATAATTATTTGGACGCTAGGTTTTGTCCTCATGTTTACTTTGCTCATTAGACAAGATTGTAAAAATACCTAGGACGGGCTCTCCGGCCCATCCCACAAAAATTATTTTTTGTTGTGGGATAGGTGTTCTGCCTGCCCAAAAACTTGATTAAAAGGATTTTTGCAATCTTGTCTATTTAGACAAAATCAGCATCAATCACATCTTCCTCGCTGTTTCCCGACTGTGGACTTGCGGGATTAGGATTGCTCGCACTCGCACCAGCTTTAGCGTAAACGGCGCTACCAATTTGCATCAGGGCTTGTTTGAGATCCGTTGTGAGCGATCGCATTTGATCGTAGTTTTCTTGACCAATTGCCGATCGCAAATCTCCAATCAATGATACCGCCCGCTCCTTATCCGCATCAGAAACTTGACCGTCCAAATCTTCCAGTTGTTTTTCTGATTGATAAACTAGCGAATCTGCATTGTTCTTGGTATCAATCTGCTCGCGCCGTTTTCGATCTTCCTCAGCATGAGTTTCCCCATCGCGCACCATGCGTTCCACATCAGCTTGATTCAGAGTAGAAGCACCAGAAATTGTAATCGACTGTACTTTACCAGTGGCGCGATCTTTCGCAGTTACTGATAGTAAACCATTGGCATCGAGGTCGAAAGTCACATCAATTTGTGGCACGCCGCGCGGGGCCGGAGGAATACCATCAAACCGGAACGTTCCCAAACTTTTGTTATCGTTGACTAATTCTCGTTCTCCCTGCAAAACATGAATCTCGACATTTGTTTGGCCATCCGCAGCCGTCGAAAAAGTCTCCGATTTCTTGACAGGAATTGTGGTATTGCGGGGAATAATTTTTGTCATTACCCCGCCCATAGTTTCTACGCCCAAAGAAAGCGGTGTGACATCGAGCAGCAGAACATCTTTTACTTCTCCAGCCAGCACCCCGGCTTGAATTGCTGCCCCAATAGCCACCACTTCATCGGGGTTAACGCCCTGATTTGGATCTTTATTTGTGATCCGTCGGACAAGTTGCTGCACGGCTGGAATTCGCGTAGAACCGCCGACTAGCACAACTTCATCGAGATTTTCACTGCTGAGATTGGCATCCTTCAAGGCCTGCTCAACTGGGATACGGCAGCGATCGAGCAAATCTGAACACAGTTTATCAAAATCTGCCCTAGTTAAGGTGATATCCAGGTGCTTGGGCCCATCATTGGTTGCCGTAATGAACGGCAGATTAATCGTCGTTTGAGTCGCATTAGAGAGTTCGATTTTGGCTTTTTCTGCCGCTTCGGTTAATCGTTGGAGGGCTTGCTTATCATTGCGTAAATCAATGCCTTCGTTACGCTGAAATTCGTCAGCAATGCGATCGACAATCTTTTTATCGAAGTCATCGCCCCCTAAGTGAGTATCCCCACTGGTAGATTTGACTTCAAACACACCTTCTCCCACTTCTAGAATCGAAACATCGAAGGTACCGCCTCCTAAATCGAACACTAGAATTGTTTCATTACCCTTTTTATTCAAACCATAGGCAAGCGCTGCTGCCGTCGGTTCATTAATAATGCGGAGTACCTCTAACCCAGCAATTTTGCCTGCATCTTTGGTTGCTTGACGTTGCGAATCATTGAAGTAAGCAGGCACTGTAATTACTGCTTGCGTCACCCGTTCTCCCAAGTATTTGCTAGCATCATCCGTAAGTTTTTGCAAGACTTGAGCAGCAATTTCTTCAGGCGCGAACTGTTTTTTTAGCGCCGGACAATCGAGCTTAACATTTCCATTATTATCGCGGATGACTTTGTAAGAAACTTCGCTCGCTTCGTGAGTGATTTCATCGTATTTGCGTCCGATAAATCGTTTCACGGAGTAGAACGTATTCTCTGTATTCATTACCGCCTGTCTGCGGGCAATTTGACCAACCAGGCGATCGCCCGTTTTGGTATACGCAACTACAGAAGGCGTGATGCGTTGTCCTTCGGCATTGGCAATCACGATCGGTTTTCCACCTTCGATAACTGCAATACAAGAGTTAGTCGTACCTAAATCAATTCCAACAACTTTTGCCATGATTTTAAATTCCTAAATTAGATTTTGATGTGAGCTATTCTGCATTTGGATATAATGCTATTACTCAAAACTTATGCAACATTAGTTGTAGGGTGTATCGTTCAGAGAAAATCCCTAGATTCGAGCGACAATCTCACAGCGACGCACCTCATACCATTTTTACAAAATTTTGCTACAAAAGAAGTATTCGGTTTGTTTACACGGGCCCCGTAAGCCTGAAAGAATTGAACTGAAAATCAAGTAGATTTTTCTGGATATTGGGTCATTTTCACTAGGTAAAATACGGAAATAAAACCTAGCAAGCCAGGGGCACTAAGCCATACCCAGAAACCAGCTAACAGTTTGTGCAATACCAATACAGAGAAAAGATTACTACCATTAGGTAAATTAAACCAAAATGCTGATAGTGTTCCGCCAAAGCCTATAGCGATCGCAGTTAAGGAAGTAATTGCTGAGAACTTATATTGCTGTCGAACAAAAAATATGCAAGATAACCAATAAACGGGATTAGCTAACCAACCCAAGGCTGGAATTTGCAGGAACAGCAATCCTAATATTCCCCAACCAGTAACTTCAAGCCCATTCATTTCATAAAAACTCCCATAATCTTTTAGGTGCTCTATTGATATTTCTCTAGGAACTATCTCAAAAAGTAGACAAGGCAAGGTAAGTGCTATTCCGTATAGAAAGAGTGACAATCCCAAAGCAATAACTCTATACTTCATGAGCTATGCTTGTCTCCAATTGATGTTTTATTTCTTTGTTGGATCGTCACTAACCTGAACGATTAACTTGCCAAAGTTTTCTCCTTGCAGTAAACCAATAAAGGCGTGGGGTGCATTTCCCAACCCTTTTACAACGTCTTCTCTGTACTTCAGTTTGCCTGCCTGCAACCACTGAGACATATCATTGATAAACTCTTCGTGACGCTGCTGGTAATCGCCAACCAGAAACCCTTTAATCAACGCACGTTTAACGAGTAGCGGCATCAGATTAGGGCCAGGAGGTGGAGTTTCGGCATTGTACTGCGAGATTAAACCTACTAAAGGAATTCTGGCTCCCAGATTAATTTGTTGCAAAACTGCTTCAAGAATTGGGCCCGCCGTATGATCGACGTAGATATCAATTCCATGTGGGCAAGCAGCTTTTAATGCTGAATTCAGGTCTTGAGTTTTGCGGTTAATGCAGGCATCAAATCCTAATTCATTGACAACATAATCGCATTTTTCATCGCTGCCAACGATGCCTACTGCTCGACAACCCTTGATTTTGGCAATTTGACCGACAACTGCACCAACGGCACCAGAAGCAGCAGAAACCACGATTGTTTCGCCGGCTTTGGGTTTGCCAATATCTAGCAGTGCAAAATAGGCTGTCATTCCAGGCATTCCGGTAATGCCTAATGCGTAAGAGATTGGTACTTGACTGGGGTCGAGTTTTCTCAAAGTTTCGGCTTTGGCGATCGCATAATCTTGCCAACCGCCATATCCCAGCACGAAGTCTCCGGCTGAAAATTCGGGATGGTTTGATTTCACCACTTGGCTGACAGTGCTACCCACCATGACTTCGCCTAACCTTGCCGGACTTGCATAGGACTCGCGATCGCTCATTCGTCCTCGCATATACGGATCGAGAGACAAGTAAATGGTGCTGCTGAGTATTTCTCCCTCTCGCGGTTCTGGAATTGCTGTTTCAACTAAAGCAAAATTACTTTCTTTGGGTTCTCCCGTCGGGTAACTTTTGAGCAGAATTTGTTGGTTCATTGATTTAGACATAAATGACTCCTTTATTGATAGATTGCTTTATCGATCGCACATCGGAAGAATTCGCCTTCAGACTCAAAGCGATCGCTCCCCAAAAACCAGCCTACCCGAAGACGAGTCGGGATTGTGTAGCCGTCAAAGGTACTGCTTTGCTCGACAATTCCCCCAAAATCTACGTAGTGAAACGCTTCACCTTCGGGATTGCCCCAGCGATCGATTTTGGCTTGCTCCAACATTCCCCGATCGCTAACTGTCAGGGTGAGTTTTGCAGGTTCGCCGAGGGCTTTGAAGTTTGCCTGTACCTGTGAAGCGTTCAACTCTGTCCAAGAGATGTCGGGATTGCAGAGAATGGAAGGCAGCAACATCGACTCTACTTGAACTCGGCCCACACTAGAGCGGGTGATATCAGCACCAGATGCCTGCACCACTGGAAACAGCCCCAGGATTTTCCACTGCGACTCGCCAACACCATCCACGATGCGATCGCCTCCCCAAATCGGCAACCCCTTCGCCCAAGTCGTCGCCCGCCAGATCATCCCCCGATGACCGTAGATAACTTCTTCTCCCTTGAAGGGATGCCATTTTTGATCGAGTTTGATTTCGCCGTGCATCCACAATCGAACGGCGGATGCGAGGGGTGTGCCGGGGGCGATCGCATTCTCCAAATAGCGACGGGCTAGATTGGGAAGATTGATTAATGATTCAGGATTGAAGGGGCGATCGCTCTTCGGTGCTGATTCCCACAAATCATCAATCGAAATCGGTTGAGTTTGAGTTTGAGTTTTAATCATAGTGTTCTCCAATTTGGGCGATCGGTATCGATCGCATTTCTAAGTGTTTTAGTGCCAGCCCTCTCTGGATCTGCCCAAGGCGAAAGCATCATTAGCACTAGACCGATGGACATCAATCTCCCCTGATATTAGGTTGTAGTCAGCGAGGATTCGTTCCCACGAATACCCGAAAATCAGTCGTCGATCGCACTATGAATGACTTTGATAAATGTGATTGAGAATAGATGTTCAATCTGGTTCATGTTCATGCAACGATTACTCGATCGAGCGATCGCCTCAGCGATCTGGGAGTTTCAGGGCCATAGCCGAAACGCAGAACCAGATCTGGCCTGCGATCGCCCATACCAAGATAAGTCGCGAACTGTGGACGCAATGCCGAAACCTCGATCGGCTGATTCAACAGTGCATTTTTGAGACCTAGCGCCGTAGCTTGTAGGGCAAAACGTTCAATACCTGATTAACGAATTGATTACATACCCCAAAAGCTAGCTGCGACCATTCTACTCTCTTGAATCAAAGAGTGTTAGCCACTCTTGCACAAAAGATGGTGGAACTGATAGATGAATAGTTTCACCGTCGATCGCTGACAAAATCAACATTAGGGGAATTTCCACCTGCAACTGCGATAACAAGGGCTGAATGTCATACTGCCCCACATTAGGTTCTGGAGCAGATAAATCGGTAAAGATATAGCTGGAGGTATCATCAGCAGTCAATATTTTACCTAGTGAATTTGTGAACGATAAAGGTTTACTGCGATCTATTGCTACCACACCTGGAAAACCAACTAACCGCAAGTCAAAGCTGGCTTTGCCATTAGGAGTAACACGTTTAAATGCGATTACCTGCCAGTTATTTCCATGCTGATCTTGGAGGGTTTGCCTAGATTGGTAAACCATTTGTCCTGGTGCTTCTTGGAGTTGTGTAATTGCTGCGGCTGCATGGAGATTAGTAAATGTTCCTAACCCCAAAAATACAATCGAAACCAAGGTTACCAGCAATAAAAACTGGGGAAATATCTTTCTAACAAAATATCCGAGCATAAAAATTCCTCATCAGTTTGCCGCATAGAACGATCGCGCCTGTGCGAGCAACTGGTCTTCAGTCATGTGTTGTTCGTTGACGACGACGGTACCGATCACTCGCCCAGCCAGATCCGGGTGATGTTTTTTCAATTCGGCCAGCAAATAGTCCATCGCGCTGCTGGCTCCGGTCGAGCTACCAAAAATCAGAATCTTTTCTGCACCGCTCAGTGTCTTTGCTACCGCTTCGTAGAAGGGTTTGAGTTCCGGCTTGCGCTGACCGCTGGAATTCTCTTCCACGTAGCGCAGGTTGCGATGTGAGCCGTCTGGATCGTAAGGCCTGATCACCTGCGGCACTGAGCCGTGCATTTCGGTCTTATATATGCGAGCTTCGCGGTGATCTATAACGACTAGCAGGTGCCCAACCTCGACGACTGGCACCTCTACGGGTACAGCCGATCGCTCCAGGAAGTGCCGAATCTGCATCAATTCCTCGATGTCGGATAAATCTTTGTGCTTCGGGGGGTGCACCGTCAGCGTCTCGCCATTCCGCGTAAATCTCAGATTGCCGTTGTGCTCCTCTTCCACGTCGGCGATCGCGCTGAGCATTGAGCGCACATCGTGCCATTGAAGGTTTCGGGCGATCGGGTGTGCAAAGACGGCGTTATAAGTGGTTTCATGAACCTTGGACATCTGCATAGTTTCCATCAATTCCTCCTTTTGCCAAGCTTGGCCAGTTGCGATCGAGTTGCCTCAATCGCCTTAATTAAACTCTTCGGCTTCGCATCTAATTTCGCTTTGACAGCAAGCCATTGGCGAATCAAAACCCAACCATTGATTTAAGGAATGAACCCTGTTTTAGAAGGTTTGTCCCTTGGTTGCACTCAAATTCTGTACAAAAAATCATGCAATTGCGATCGATTTAAACAGCAATTAATTCATCATGATTTGCATTTTGCACAATTTGCTGTGCTCGATTGAATTCCAGATCCGTACCTGAAGCAATCACCATAAACTTCCCTGCTTTGACTTCTGTCTCGTACTTCAGGGCTTGCTCCTTGGGAATTCCCAATCCGACGAGAGCACCTGCAAGTCCCCCAACAACGGCAGCACCAGCACCCCCAATAATCATCCCTTCGAGCCAACCTGCCAGCACTCCCACAATTGGCCCAGCGACAATCACCTGACCCATTCCAGGAATAAATAGTAATCCGGCACCGGTGAGGATGCCAAACAGTCCGCCCATAAAACTGCCCCAGTAGGCTCCTTCGCCCGCTCCGGCCTTTGTGGTATCTTTCCAACTTAGAAATCCGCGTACATGATCTGTAGTTTGATAGTCTTTAGCAATGATTGAAATCTTCTGCATATCGAAGCCTGCTTTTTGCAGTACCAATACCGCTTTTTCTGCTTCAACATGGGTCGGGAAAACATGAACTATTTCGTGCTTGTCTGACATCATGATTTTGTATCCTTGAATAGTATTAGACTATGACTAAATGCTTGCCAAATTAAATCCCCAAAATTTCTATTCACAGGCATAAACAATCCGCTCGAATCCTTGAGTTGCAAATATGGTCAGCCATTTAAGTAATGTCTTGCCAAAAATGTTAATTCAAGCCTAAAACATTTGTATCACTTACTTATAACTTAGTCTCAATTTCATCACATCAGCCTTAAGAAATAGACTTAAAAAACACTCCAATTTCTCCTTTTTTTAAGGAATTACAGGGAATAACCGAGACCAAGCGTCAAACAATATACTGGTATTATATTTGATGTTTAATTGACAGGGATTTCAACATTTCGGTCAACGATCAATACCTGATTGCGAATTCAGGATCTCGCAGTTCATTGAAAGCATTCTCTGCCTCTGGATGGCTAGAGAAGATTTTCAGAGATTGTTTACTGCTTATGCAATTACGGTAACAGGCTGTTGGGTGATTTCATGTATTAATTGTATTAATTGATTGATTACGTGATAAAACTTACAGATAATAAGATTTACAGCAGATTCCAGGTAAGCAGAGATAGAGGACACGGCAGTGCCGTTTCCCTACAGACAAGGTTTCGGGTGGCTGGGTGTAGAAAGATGGCTCTGTAAATGGTTTGATGAGTCTTGGATATCTGGACATCCATTAATTTCTCCTGCTGATTATTGACAACCTCATCTACAACTTTGATTGACTACCACTTGAGTTACTGAATGAATTGATCGATCGCAATAATCGTCACTTCTCAGATTTCCCAGCGAGAGATCACGGCGGGAATTGCAGTTCCTAACTCAACGTTCACAATCTCCGCTTCAGATAGATTTGACCGGGGCTTAATGATGGCACGGAGTGAGTTGCCATGCGCTGCAATCAACACATTCTCTCCGGCAATGAAGTGCGGTAAAATGCGATCGCGAAAAAATGGTACAGTACGCTTCACCGTATCCGCCAAACTTTCGCCGCCCGGTGGAGCCACAGCATAGGATCGCCGCCAGAGTTGCACCTGCAATGAGCCAAATTTGGTGGCGGTTTCAGCTTTGTTCAACCCTTGCAGTTCGCCATAGTAACGTTCATCTAGCATAGCTGTGGGATAAACTGGCAGCGACCGTTGGCGATCGCCCTTGTATTGATCCCAACCATGCCAGTTTCGATCGTCTGCCCCATGCTTGATAATCGGAATTCTGCCGTCGCAAATATCATCTACTTCTGTCAAGATTACGATCGCAGTTTCGAGCGATCGAAACAACATACTGGTAAAACAAACTCTGACTCGATAATCCTTCAGCTTGCAGGATGCGATCGTTGCTTCTGCTCGTCCCTGTTCGCCCAAAGGAACATCAACCCATCCCGTAAATTTATTCTCCGCATTCCAAAGGCTCTGTCCGTGACGGATCAAAATTAATTTAGCCATTGTGTTTTACCTCAATACGCTTGGGTTAACGCTGTTTATTGCCCGGAGATCCCCCTAAATCCCCCTTAAGAAGGGGGACTTTGATCGGAATCTTGTCCCCCCCTTTTTTAAGGGGGGCTAGGGGGGATCTGGCTTAACTAAACCGTATTGTGTTTTACCTTGACAGATCGGAAGTCCATACAGAGATGATTTGACTAGAGTTCCAGCGTGTCAAAAATGTCACGTAAAATCTGAGCGGAATGAATAAGCTGTTGTTGCTCCGTGTCGTTGAGGGTAAGATTGAGCGTCTTAACGACACCTTTTTCATTCACAACAGAGGGCAGGCTGAGACAAACATCGCGAAGGCCGTAGAAGTCATTCACCAGTGAACTAACCGTCAGGATGCGTTCTTGTCCGTGCAGAATAGCTTTAACAATTTCAGTCGTCGCTAGTCCAATGGCGTAGGAAGTAGATCCTTTGCGTTTGAGGATTTCGTAGCCAGCGTTTTTAACGCGATCGAAAATCTCCTGGAGTGCGGCGTTGTCAAGTGCTGGGTTATCTTCTCGGTCATAAAGAGACATTCCGGCAACATTTACCTTGCTCCAGACGGGCACTTCACTGTCGCCATGTTCGCCAATGATGTAAGCATGAACGCTGCGCGGATCGATGCCCATTTTCTGTGCTAGCAGGGTACGAAAACGGGCAGAGTCGAGTACCGTTCCAGAGCCAATTACCCTGGCCGCCGGAAAACCGGAGAGCTTTAGCGTCACGTAAGTCATAATGTCCACCGGATTGCTGACAATCAGCAGGGTGGCATTGGGGCAGTGTTTGACGACATCTGGGATGAGGTTCTTAAAAATGGCAACATTGCGGACAACCAAATCCAGGCGGGTCTCTCCCGGCTTCTGACTGGCTCCTGCGGTAATAATTACCATGTCTGCATTCTGTCCGACATCGGCAACGTTGCCCGCTTTAATATCGACAGGTTCGACAAAAGGAACGCCGTGCATCAGATCCATGACTTCTCCCTGAAGCCGCTCTGCATTGAGATCTTGCAGAATCAATTCATCAAAGCAGTTTTGGATCATCATGGAATAAGCACAGGCCATTCCTACCTGTCCGGCACCAATAATCACACCTTTGCGCGGACGGATGCTGACTTTAGTTTCAGCACTGGGATTGGGTATAAAAAGGGTTTCAAACATATTTATTTGGTTGCTGCAAAGGTTTTTAATCGATCGTCCACTAGACAAGATTGCAAAAGTCCTTTTAATCAAATCTTGGAACGGGCAAGATGCCCGTTCCACAAGTTGAGTTATCGATCGCGATATTAATCGTCACTTCTCAGATTTCCGAGCGAGATATCACCGCTGTACGATAGCAGCATTGGCTATCAAATGATGATCCACAGGCTGCACTCCTGCATTTGCAGTCAGGGCGATCCTGCCATCCACCATATAAATCGTTCGCTTCGTCTGCGCCGCTACACTCGTATCATGGGTGACAACCACGATCGTCGTACCCTGTTGATTCAATTCCGTCAGCAGATCCATAATCTCCTGAGAAGTTTTAGAATCCAATGCGCCCGTCGGCTCATCTGCCAACACCAATGCTGGATGATTTACTAATGCACGGGCGATCGCTCTTCGGTGCTGATTCCCACAAATCGTCTAGAGAAATTTCTTGGATTTTAGTCATGTTTTAAAAGGTTTCAAGGGCAAGATACAGCACTTTGCGCTGAAGGTTTGGTGAAAAATACGATGTATGTTACTGGTTAAAAGCTTTTGGTTATATCATCCAGAATAGCGATCGCATCATATATATATATGTATCCGTAGGCGGATATTCTGATTGCCCATCAACTCAACAATCTAATCACAAGAAGCAGAAGCGCAACTATCAGCAAGCCACCATATGGAACACAACAACAAAACAACGTTTGAGTTGAGAGGCGGCAAGTAAGTAACCTAGAACACATCGCCAGATCTTTCAACCGTCCGCTGCATTTGAATTGTTAGACATCTTGCGATGCTGTTTCGTTCACCAATGGTATTTGTAAGACTAACCAATCTTTCACATTAGCAATATAACTATTCCACTCTTGAGTAGAGCTAACTATATCGATTATTTTTGATAGCCCAGTATCTCTATTCCAATCAAGTATGCTTATAATATCGTCTACATATTTATGGCTATCATCAACGAATACAATTTGTTTTGCTACTTCAATTATTTCATTACGCTCGTCATTATCGGTTCTTTCCAAACCAATAAGGATGCTGTGAATGTATTGTTCAGGTTTAGTATTTTCTGGAAGATTTAAGCATTTTACCTTCTCAAGACTAGACTCCAGAAGAGATTTGACATGTTCATCATTCCCAGTTAAAACAGCTTTTAATCGTTTTTTATGATCCTCTTCAGTTCTATAGACATCTCCATCCAACACAAAAATACTATTTTTGCAACTCTCACCACGTAGACGTAACCCAGCTAGAACTGTAAAACAATTGATAGCTGCGCCGAATCTTTGTACAGAGACATGCCTAGAAATACCTAATTGACCTGCTACTTTCTTGATGATTGCTTTGGCAAGATCATCCTCAACAAAAACTTCAATTAATTTCGGCTGAGTTCCTGTTAAGCGATTTATGGCATCTGGTTTTGTTTCATTGAAGCAAAGCGTTTTTTCTGATGTACCAAAAATATGTCTTACATTAATTAAATCTGACAACTCAAGAATTGATTCTCTATGTGTCGTAAATACTACTTGAAGATTGTGGCTTTGCGCTCTTTCAGACACCACCTTAATCAGATGCTTCATTGCTGAGTCATGTAATAGAAGATCCAGCTCATCTATTAGAAAAAGGCTGTACTTCGAGGCTTTAAATATTTTTTCTAGTAGCAAAAATATTTTTTGTTCGCCAGCACTCATACTCAGCGCGGAGTATCTTATTCCATCGGCTTCAACACCAATGAACTTTCTCCCTTTGCCAGGGTCATGAATGTTATAGGCTGTATATTGCCTATTAAGACAATGTGATGCCTTCTCTAGTATTGTAGTTATAATATCTTCGCTTACATTGCTGGTTGAGTAGTTAATTTTTACATTTCGTTTTTCTGCCTCAATGAGTGGAACACAACTATCTACGCCAAAGTAATGTACATTTCTTGTTGGTCGCCTTTTGTATATTGGCTTCCATCGATCACTACTCTTCCCGTAAGCCTGCTCTACATTTTCGTGTAGTTGAGATGATTGTCGGTAAGTATGAACTATTTTTAGCTCACTACCTTCCCATAACGCATCAGAGCTTGGTAGAAAAAAATTGCTAAATTTATAATCTTCTTGTCTTTCATTGGGTGGCTGAAAACAGCAGGCTAGAGCATGAAGAATAGTCGATTTTCCATAACCATTCGGCCCAAGAATACCAGTTAGATTTTTACTTTCAAATGAAATACAAAGATCTTTGACATTCTTGAGCTTTGTTATCTCTAGTTTATGCAAGCGTTGTTGAGAAATCGTCATAAGTTTTTTCTATGATTTTCTAGCCTAACTTATGAAAGATGTCAAGCCTTTTCATTTTAGGCTATCCATAGTGGTTCAGTGATCGCATCTCACCGTTAACCTTTTCTTCCACGCCCCCACAGATGACTTAGAGGTCTAACGTTTAAGTTGAACCGCAGCGGCTTCGCCACGCGGTTAACTCTACTCGTTCTTTCGCCGCTCAGAATCTAGATTTTATCATGCAACCGTAGCATTTGATCGGGAGCGTCTTTAAGCGCCCACAACAGATCGTACCATTCCACAGGTGGTATATCTGTCGCAGAATCCCAGAATCGTTCTTTTCATCTGCTCGTGTCCTGGCATCTTAAACACCCAACGGTAAAACCAAGATGGCGTATCCATTGTTACGAGTAGTTGGGCGGTGCTATTTGCCAGCAATTTGTCCCACATAGGAGAATCTTGGCGATACTTAAACGCAAAATTTGGAAGCAAGGTGCGATTGAAAAATCCCTTCATTAAAGCTGGCATCGTACCCCCACCAATTAGGGCCGCTAGTGTGGCAATTGCTAAAATAACTTGTCGTCGAGTCGGCATTTCCAATACCTCACTAACGAATTGATGAAATTGCCAAAATGCTGGGTCGGCCGTCAATACCTCTCGGTTAAGGAACTTTGGTTAACAATCCTTAACGAGTTTACAAGCATTTCAGGAGATTAAATCCTAC